>JANYIO010000131.1 GCA_025362015.1 Gammaproteobacteria bacterium
CAGAGGTTGACGGTCCGTTAGCATCTGATCGCGATTGGCACTTTGCTGACGTTCGATGTCAATCGCTAAATTTATTAGGTAAGTATGAAAAAATTATTTGTTTTATGTATATTCTTCCTTTGCCGCATTACTGTCGCAGAAGAACCTTTGCCTGATTTAAAAATTGAGAAGCTTGAAGAAGGCGTTTATGTTCATACTTCGTTTGAAGAAGTTAAGGGTTGGGGGGTTGTTAGCAAACACGGTTTGGTGGTTGCGACAAAGCCGGTAATTTTCGAAGTGCTCAACATACTTTATTTCCCTTCTGGATCTGTTTTATCTAACGAAGCCGTAGAAAAACCTCCAACCTTCAGAAGTTCACCACAACCAATTGATTAATTTAAAATTTGCTCACTGTGCTTATCTTTTTTGGAACTTTCAATAAATATATTTTAATAACAGCTAAATTTAAGCAATTAGATGTATTAATCGTAAGTTTTCTTTTACTACATCACTCTACTCACTAAATTTCCATAATTCTTTAGCTTTTCAATATTATGAATCATACAAAATAACTTCCATTGTCCTTGTACTTTCGTTTTTCCGCGCAAGCTAAAGCGTTTTAGCCCCCTGTTGTGAGTAATGTTAGCAAAGACAGGCTCGACGACTGACATCCGGTGCCCGTAAATTGCTTTTCCTTTCTCACTATCGATCCGCTTTTTCATCCAATCCGTAAAGGGATTCCTATTTTTTGCATCGACAATAAATGAAACCTGTCGCCCGTGCCCCTTGCGATCATTCGCCGCATCCGGATTTTGCATACAGTCTTCTTTTAATATACATACACGACATTTACTTAAGCGACCTTCAAAGTAAAGCTTTTGGTGCTGGCTATACTGATCCACTCCCTCTCGCCTTAACCAAAGATTTTCACCCGCCGGGCAAGTGCAAGTTTTTGCAATAAGATCAACCTGAAAATCACTCGAAGGAATAACGGATGTGTAATTGCTGTCGGCTTTTTTGATGGGCTGGCGCTTACCATACTTTTCTTTTTGATCGACAAACTTGGGGTCACGACTGCGAAACTTATTGTCAGGGATATAGCCATTAATATTATTCTTGTGCAGATACTTCATGTTGGTTTCATTCGCAAAGCCTGTATCCGCAGTAACAATGGTTTCCTTGGCGTAAATATTGTCACTGATATTTAATTCTTGGTATCTTGTTTTGATCGCTTCGATAACAGGTGCTAAGGTGTGATGCTCCTGTCCTTCGCCAAAAGCTTGTGCATCAATAATCACTTGATGTTTTTTGTCCACCGCCGCCACACCATTAAAACCCTGAATGACGCCTTTGCTCGTCGCCATCTTCGCTGAATCGTTGTCAGTAATATTACTTTTGACTTCCAGTTGTCGTAGGCTCTTTCCCACACGCGGTTCTTCCGTTTTTAAAAACTCATCAATTTTATCGTACGCATAATGTAAAGTCTCCAAGGTCTGCTCTGTGCGTTTGCGCCTCTCTTCATCTGCTTTCTCGTATTTATCAATACGTTTGTGCTCACGGATATGGTGACGAATTAATTTTTGTAGCTTTGCTCGTTTTTGCTTGAGCTCTTTAAACGTACCAGACCACTCTTTTGCCGCATTGGAAGGTAACTTACAGCCATCAATCGCAAACAATTCATTACCCAACAAGCCCTGCTCATGACAAACCAATAATATTTGATTAAACAACGCTTCAATCGCTTGTGGGTGGCTGCTTATAAAACTCGCGATAGTCGTGAAGTGTGGAACAGTATCGCAGGATAGCGCTTTGAAAATAATATTGTGGGTGCAGTTCCACTCTATTTCGCGACTGGATGTAATGCCTTTTGAATAAGCAAATAAAATAACACTTAATAAAATTGCAGGATCATAAGCCGGACGTCCATTATCTTTATTGCCATAGGCGTAATTAAACACAGAAAGATCTAATTTATTGTTGATAAGATAATGAATGGCGTGTTCAAACGTGCCTGGCTGCAATTGATCGCGAAAATTAATCACCACCATTGCGTTTTGATCGTGATTATAAGGAATAAATTTTGGCATAAAGACACTCCTGTTTCGTTACGCCATTTTATCAAACTTTTATTATTATTTTTGGTTTTTCTACAGCCTCAACGCCGAGTTCAGCGGCAGTTTTTAAGTTGTGGTTTTATGGAACACTTTTGCGCAGCAAAACCATAAAGCCGCGACTTAAAAACTGTCCAGCACGCGAAGCGTGCGAGCTGCAACGACTTGTTATGGGAAATTTAAAGGCACAAACCTAAAACAGTGCAATTCAAATTTACCCGATTTATAAAAGCCTTGCCGAAGCAAGACAGAAAAATAGCTTTCAGCTAAAAACAGCAAGAAACCAATAACGATTTTACAAAATAAACAAGCTACCGTTAAAACCTGCTTGCGAAAATCTAAAGTTCTTGCGACAAAATATAGCTAAGAAAAACGATAACGAAATAACCTAAGCCATTTCCATTTTTCTACAGCGCCCAACATTCCAGCTTACGATAAACCAAAAACGCACAAACCAAGACTTACGTTGCTTTTGCTTTTGCTTTTGCTTTTAAAAATGTTTCAGAGCGCAACACACAAAACCCAAGAACCCCATAACGTGAAAGTTCAGCGGCAGGCCTAGTGACGTGCTTTTGTGACAAAATTTGCAAAGCAAATTCACAAAAGTGCGACGCTAGGACTGTCCGATGCAACGCCTTGTTAT
>JANYIO010000133.1 GCA_025362015.1 Gammaproteobacteria bacterium
AAATGGGTGCTGCTGCTTTGCAAAAAATTGTGGCCGCTCCTTTTTGTAGAGCAATAACCCTGTAACACTAGACGATATATTTGCTCATCCGGTAAAACATCTGCACAACTATTTACACTGAACAATAATAAAATACTGCACATAATCCATGTCTTTCGCAGCACGATTGTATTCTCCTTATTTAAAATTATGAGTTTCCTCATGGCTAAGTACGGCGGTTGGTGAATTACCGTCGCCTTTTTGTTCGGTTTCGATTTTTTTGTAGCTCCATATTTTCTTTATCTGAAACGTAGGCCGCTTTTCTTGGTTGTTCCAGCTTAAAATTCCTGAAGCATCAAAAGTGAACTTTTTCAATTCATAGTCAGGTTTTTCCCCGAATAAAGCAGTATTAAATTCCTTAAATTTAGAGTTTTTACTTTCATCAAGATGGCCAATATTTGTAATCAAATTAGGACAAGCTTCATCCTGAAGTAAAGAGCCATGCGTTAAGTCTGATATATACATACCTTTTACTCTGACCACTTTATTGGCTGGCACTGCATTTTTATCAGTTAAGGTGCAAATAGAAAAATAGTTTACTGAGTCTGCAAACACACAATTGCAGAAAAAAAATGGTAATAAAAATAACTTTATGTATTTAATGAAGAGTTTGCCCTTCGCCAGTAAGCTCAAAATTACATTTATCCCCATCACATAGTCGCTTAAGCTCAAACCACCAGCCGTCGTTACAACTCACAGACCATATTGAATTCTTGAACTCAGAGATTGAGCAAATATTTTCTTCTGCTGCATATTTAAGAAAATTGCTAGTTGTAAATTTTCCTGCTTTATCCAAATATTTAACAGCCTCTATTGCGCCGTGAATTTCCTTAGGTTCAGAACTCACGACAATTTTTTGTTCCGAGAAAGTCGTCAATGCCTGAAGATGTGGATAGTAACAGCTCAACTTCCCACTGTTTGTATCACAATAGACAGATATTCTTAAAGGATAACCGTCCAGTTTGTTGTGCGGTTTACAGTCGATAGACACATCTGTTGGAGAATGCCAACCCTTCACTGTTTGTGCCGTTATTTTATCTATCTCTGTTCCCACGAATTCTTTACATGACATATTTTCAATTTTTTTTCTTTCATCTGCCGATATGTCTATTGGCACCATTGGCGAATTTGATATTTCAAAAGCATTCGATTTAAGAGGTAATATGCTAAATGTTAAAAGCACTAACGCGCTTATAGAACAAGCAGTTTTACTAAATAAAAAATACGGTCTCATAACGATTACTCAATAAATGGCAAATTCAGTTTATAGTCCATCATAAAGTTTTTCTGCGGCTTTATTGAATTCTGGTTGATGTGATGGGTTATTTCCATCGGGTACATTTCTATCAACGGGGCCATGCATTGCCTCATGTATAATAACGATACCTACCATAGTAGTACTGTCTCGTGCCAATCCAGGAGCCGTGAGCGTACTGCCATCTTTATTGAGTCCCGTCGCAGTCTCTTTGCCTATTGTTGTTGTATTTCCGTCTGTTCTAGCGCCAGTACCGGCTTTATTAGGGTCATAAACAACAGTTCTTCCCACAAGCTCTCGGCCTATTGCAGGTGCTGACACAGTTTTTGTCGTTCCATCTACATTTTTCACAGTGACCGACTTATCTTTGGCATTCAGGAGTCCATTAGCTACTTTTACCTGTTGATTGTTATACGTGTCTCTTTGGGTTTTAGTTATATTCTCGCCCCCTTTATCTATCTTACAAGACGTAACGGCCCCCTTATCATTTTGCTCACAGGAAAGCCCCGTCGGATCAGTTTTATTAACCGGATCATCGCCAACGTAGGTGTACAAATCCATATCGTCTTTGTAACCGATAGGATCAGTTTGTAGAAATCGAGCCGCTGATTGTTGGCTGTAGCTGATGGCCACCAGCAGTAACAGGGCTATTTTGATCAATTTATTGAGCTGCATTTTTCTATCCTTTCCTTTACGTTAATGTTGCCTGGCTTTCTCTTGTTGAATTCGTAATTTGTATTGATCTTCGCTGGCTTGATCTGGTTGTACAAAACCCAATGCCTCAGCTTGGTCATACCAATAATCCCTGTATTTGTTCAGCTCCAGAAAGCGAGGAACCAATGTAGCGGGGATCATGGAAGGTATCGGGTATTTTTGTTCGTATTCCTGTTGAATCATCAAGGCGTAAGCCGTTCCCTTAAACACTATAGCCGTGACATTCTTGGGGTAATGTTTCAGGGCAAGGTCAGCAACGGCAATTATTTTCTCCAGCTCATTGTCTTGTGCGTAAGCTTCCATCAAGGTGCCCATCATAACCGAAATGGCTTCTTTTTTGTTTAACTGTTGCATGTAGATACCATTTTTAATGGCCAGATCCGTCATACCGGCGAGGCTGCGCAAGGAGTCATCGGACATGGGTGCTGCATGGTTAGTAGCCTCTATGTTGACTGTTTTACCTGTGCCATCCCGAAACATCAGGAATAAATGCAAAGGTGCGGTTGATAGGCTGAGATCCAACCCCAGCTTTTGCCCCAGGAGCATTACTAATATTGGCATGGAGACACAGTTACCTTTCCTGGTTGTCATGTATGTTGAGATCAACTTATTGCTGATGTTCTCGCCATAAGGGTCATCCAAGTCATAGGAAAAAGGCCTGAAGCTGTTCCACTCGCCTGACAGGTAAATATACCTTCTTAAACCAATGAGTTTGTTTTGGTTAGAAGCATTAGGTGGCAAGATGGCTTTTACGCCATCCACCATAAGGTCTAATGCTTTGCTCGTGGACACCACATCAACCTTGGGATCAATCATGTGGTCAATCAATAGCTTTGCCTTAACGAGATCTATTTTGTCGTTTGGGAGCGCCAGTATTTTACCCAGCGCAGCCAAGTTATCACCTTGGGCGAAAGCCATAGAGGTAAAGCCGGATAGCAGCGTTAAAACGATTAGCCTGATAAGGAACAACATCTAAAGCCTTCTTCTACGGACAAACGGGTTGCTAGGGTACATTTTCTCCTTTCGGCTTGGAACCCCCTGGGCGCAGTCGTCTATTGTCCTTGGGAATTTAACCATTCACAAAAACATCATTTAGTGGCAACACATCATTTACGGTTAAATTGAAGGCCGTTCTTCCAATTACTACCGGACATATTTACAGTACTGTAACAGTATCCTCATCAACACCAGACCCTATAAGTACCAATAATAATGCAGTTTTAATAAGTAGTTTGAGTATCACTTCAGCCACTCAAGTACCAATTGATTCTTGGTGGGCACTATTATTGTTTGCATCATTTATTGGAATCTTCAGTATGTGGAAATACAGGAAAGTTGCGTAAATCTATAAACTAAAAAGTGCCCGCTTCTTTAAGGGGCACTTTTTAGTTTTACTAGCTGACAGACAGTTCAGAAACTCATGGTTTCGGTTCATTGGACTGCCCAGAACTCTTTCAGCTCCCTTATATTTTTCCTGACCACTTTCCGTTGCTTCTCATGCATTTTTTATGATTGTATTTTCACAGCCTTGAGCGTTTTCGTTTCAACCCCCTACTTTTAATTCCTTTTCTGCTTTGATTTTAATTCTATGTCGCGCTTCTTATTGGCCGACATTTATATTTCATGAAAGCGCCATCGAATTGCAACATCATCGGAGCCAACTAATGGTGTTCTAAATAAAAATGTCAAATCTAGTGATATTGACATTCGGTGCATCGAACTGTTTAAAACCCTTTCAATTCCATTCTGACCAAAAATACTGGCCATTACTGCCACAGAAAATCGCTGTTAAAAATAAATTCCGTAATATTTTGCAAAAATCTTTCTCTGCCACTTACGTCAATTAAATAACTATTTGGAGGAAAAAATGATTAACTTTAAACGCTTTACATTATTGATAGCAAGTTCACTGGCGACCAAAGATATTCAAAAAAAAATCATAAAAATTACGATTGCAATATTGCTACCTATCACCTGGACATCCGGCACTCAAGCCTTCACGGTAGGTAATCCCCGGTCATTCCAAGGTTCTGGATCGGCACTCTATTGCAACGTTGGATGTCAAAACCAAAACGGACAGACAATATGGTTCACCACTTTAGCGGGATTAACGAACTTTTCTGACTGTAGCGACGCCTACCTATCGGCATTTTGTAAATCAAGAGATTTAACAATTTGTTCTGGATCAGGCCCATGTAATATTCCATTAGACTATCCCTTACGACTCATTACTCGATTTGATGGTACATTCACAGGCACCGTGCAATTTAAACGCAACGGTGTCAACATTGGCGAGACGATAAACTTGTCCAATGGAATCGCCATATTAGACACAGCGTTACTCGTTCAACCAATCACCTCGTTAGGAAACACCGACTCTCTGACTGCTGTTTACAGCGGCGACGCAAATAACGCTCCATCGACTACAGTTGCACCTGTATTTCTTATAACAACAACTCCCTTTAGCATTCCAGCACTCTCAACATGGGGTTACTTGGTAATGGGTGCATTGCTATTGCTAATTAGCCTCTACAGCAGGAAAAAGACGAGGGAAGAAAATCCGATTTGATTTTCATCACAAGATCACTAAAATACCACTAAGCAACCTAAGATATCTGAAGTCAATTGACGGTTGCTTGTGCTAGTGTTTTTTTCGACGCAATAATTTCATTAAAAATAATTGACGATAACCATTCATACCAAATTGCTTTCTTCAATCCGTAAACTGCAAGGCAGCCAAACACAAATTTTTCATTACGATGATTAAATGGATCAGCTTGTATCAATACTACCGGCATTAAATTTTGGCAATTTTTTGAGTTTTGTAAAATTGTAATATCTAGTGCTTGCAACAAACCTCATAGAAGGCTACCTTTAGCGTGCAAATGTCCAACTACATTCTTAGTTGACCCTTATTTCGCTGTGCGTTAGGTCTGTGATCGCAGCAAGACGAAAGTCTGACCTCACTTTGTCATTTACCCTTTGGGAGTTACATCATCCCATAGGGCTGGTGCTATCTCTCGAAATATTCAATTATCTCTGGAGATCACCATGTCATCAATTTTCAAACCACACCCAAATCAAACAGTATGCGTTGAATTAAATACCGCATGTGGAAACATTCATTTATTTGTAAGCGACGAAAGGACGGGACGGGTAGTTGACCGACACTGTTCGCTAAAGTTGTTCAACGAAGCAATGGATATTATCAATCTCATTGATCATGTTGTTGCAATAACAATGATCAATGGGCTAGTTGAAGAAATGTAAATTAATCCAAACTCTTTAGCCTCTGCTTTTGAGTTTGGGCTTTTTCAGTTATTTAGAGTATTATTTTTTTCCAAATAGACATTTTTTCTTTTAATGAAGTAGTCTTTCCCGGATCTCAGTTACGACTGTATCGTGCCACTACATATCCCTATCTATAACGCTAAATCGGTTAAACGTCATTTCAATTTTTTCAACCAAGCTAAATTGACACTATTTAGTGAAGTCATTTTATTCATCGTCGCCTTTAGATATTTTCTTGCTTTGAGATAGCGTTTTCCATCCATTATTTAAAATTACACAACTGATATAATGTGAATTTTTACAATCTGTACAAATTTCATTTATGCAACACCTGCATTGCAGAGTGCTACCTAGTGCCAATGGTTTCCCGCATTCATTACACCATTGTGAATCATCACGTAAAGACAATACGAATATTTTCGACTTTAAATAGTCATAGTATTCGCTTTCTTTTGGTAGCACAGTAACAGGATTTTTAGTTATTTTATCGTAGACAAATATAGGTAATTCATTTTCTACACGCACAGCCCATAATGAAACTCTATTTGATTGTTTGATTATATGAATTCCGTTGCCCTTACCGATAGCATCTACAATCACTTTCCTATTTATCGGGTAAGTTAATCTAGTGCTTACTCGCTGATTAAAATGTAATTGTTGTTGCCGCACCTTTTTGACCATGTATGGCGCTCTCTGTTTTCTAATGATTGTTCAGATTCATTTTAACTATTGAAACTTAGGTGTAGGTCGTGCGCGTATCACGGCTGCCTTTGCTTCACTTATCATATTGTGCTTGAAAGCTAATCGTTCAAACAGTTTTTTAATTTCTTCGGAATCGTCAATATTGATAATTTCACCTTCCGCAATATGATTCCGCAGTTTCTCTAGCCGAAAAACACGACTGCTAAAAAAACGCATCCAGTCTTTTCTGGCTAAGGGATTTGATGTTTTTTGTTCCCCGAAATAAAATTCGTAATAAGATGTCCATACGTTTTCACCTTCGCCAAGCACCTTGTTTAGTTTATCCATGGTCTCCTGCGGAGTCAGCTCACAGTATGGAATTTCATTTGGATCTTTATTGTCGATAAACTCAAGAATCTCCTTTTCACTTTCTAAAAACACGTCAAATGCAGGCCGACCTTCTTTTTTACCTGTCCATTCGTAGGACTGCATCAGAACGTCCTCAATGCCAATGCACGCGTTTCTGGCATCAAGCGCCTGGTTGATTTTAACGCGCTCATTGTGGCTTAAGGGTCTGTAAGTCATGCTGCACCTTTTGTTACAAATACTTAGTACATTACTGCTGACGTCCACACTATTCAACATGATTTTTCCTCTTGGCAAGTGGAATGTATCTATTCATGGCTGCATCGTTTCTGCGCAATTTAATGCACGATATATTGAGGTTTGGCTCAACTTAAACTCCTTAATAAGCTCTGCTATTGGAGCGCCTTCAGCTCTGCGTTGGCAAATCGCATGCCTTGTTGTCGCATCCGTTTTTGAGGGGCGACCAAATTTTACTTTATTCATTTTTGCTCGCTCGATCCCCTCTTTTTGTCGTTCAGCACGGAGGGCATTTTCAAATTCTGCTATGCACGCCAAAAGATTAAACATTAATCGACCCGTTGTTGTACCTGTGTCAATGTTTTGATCTATCACTACAAGCTTAATTCCTTCTTTATCAAATCGCGCTGACAACTCAGCGAGATGAAATACGGATCGTGCAAGGCGATCCAGTCGCGTTACGATCAAGGTGTCACCCTCCCGGATATACGACATGCAAGATTGAAACTCTGGACGTGCGGCTGTGGTGCCACTGCCTTTTTCTTTATAGATTTTGTCGCAGGCAACAGACTTCAGCTTTTTTAACTGAATATCGAGGCTTTGGCCCACAGAACTAACCCTGGCATACCCAATGACTGTCATTATTACCAAAACACTTAAAACATTATGGAAATATAATTATGGCAGCACTTTTGGCAATATGAAAGCATCATTACCAAAATGTGTACTTTATGATAATTGGCAGGCTTATCTAGCTAATATTTAGGTGACATTACGTTGAATCAACGGACGACACATATTGTCATAAGGGGAACTACTGTTCTCCTGTCCATTCTCTATCCAAAGTTGCTTTCCCCTTAGATGCACCTTAACAAATATAGCTTGATATAAACTTCCTATTTTGCTACCTTAAATGAGGTTAAAAAAGAGGAAATTTGAATGATGATTCTGAGTCAACAAAACGATTCCATTGCTGTTGTGTCAAGACTTGAGCAACTTGGCTTTACAATAAATATTCTGCAAAATACTGTCAAAAGTGGACATTTCGCTAGAAGCACCGCGACCTCCAACCACCCAAATAATTCGGCTGGTACATTCACATGGCATGAGTCGGTCAGAACTTTGAGAGATCTTCTACGTCCTCATGGCTGGCAAAAACAAGCAACCAATAACAAAGAACTGACAGTCAATCTGAATAAAACAATTGCTATAGATGTGTCAGGCGGTACGGAAGACACTGGACGTCCAGATGGCTTCCCCCAAACCAGGAACACGAAAGGAAATCAGACAGAAAAATTAATAAACTGTAACCAAGGCCAATTGTTTGAGTTTAATACTTTGCATGTTGATGCTGAAGAAATTATTGATAAATTTCAGACCTGGGTTTTGTTGTATTATTTTGACAATAGAACTGACAAGAAAGAAATAAGATTTGAGCTTTCTCTTCCAACAAAAATGGAACAAGGTAAGATCATTGGATGGAGCGAGAGAATCATTTTTGATCCAATATCCACTGAAACTGTCGACATATCTGAACATAAACCAGAATTTATATCAGATATTGATTTAGAGATTTCCATTAGAAATGAGCAATAATTTTAATTCAAATAGATTGAGTCTTGCACGCTTACGAAGAGGATTAACAATAAAATCGTTGGCCGATAAGGTTGGTAGAACGACAAGAACGATTTCAAGCTATGAAAATGGGCAAGAAGAACCGCCTGAAAGTACTTTGGTTATCATTTCTAAAGTACTTAATTTCCCACTGAATTTTTTCTATGCTGATGATCCTGATGATATAGATACAGATGCTGTCAGTTTTCGTGCTCTTTCAAAAATGACAGCTACTCAGAGAAATATAGCTATTTCAGCAGGCCAAATTGCAGTATTGTTTAACAATTGGCTACAAAAAAAACTTAACTTACCCGCAACACATGTTCCTGAATATAGAGATTTGTCTCCCTCTGCCGCTGCTCATGCACTACGGCAAGAGTGGGGCTTAGGCGAATTATCTATAACCAATATGATTCATTTGTTGGAGTCAAAAGGTATTCGCGTTTTTTCACTTTTCTATAATGTAAAAGAAATTGATGCTTTTTCCTTTTGGAAAGATAACATTCCATACATTTTTTTAAATCATCAAAAATCAGGTGAGCGAAGCCGTTTCGATGCGGCGCATGAACTTGGACATTTGATATTACATAAGCACGCCAAACCTCAAGGTAGAGAAGCAGAGTTTCAGGCAGATAATTTTGCATCTAGTTTTTTGATGCCGGAAGGTGCTGTAAAAAGTGCAACGGTATTTATGCCAACCTTGGACGCAATGATAAAACTCAAAGAAAATTGGAAAGTATCTGTTGCAGCATTGGTTCGTAGATTTAAAGATTTGGATTTGATGACAGACTGGTATTATCAAAAACTGAATATACAAATGTCTCAACTTGGGATGCTAACAAAGGAAATTAATGGAATTCCTCATGAAAACTCCCAGCTGCTTGAAAAGGTTTTTAAATTGCTGTGGGTTCAAGGCGTTACCAGGGAAAAAATTTCAGAAGAATTGCTTATACCTGTCTCAGATCTCGATAATTTGGTTTTCGGATTATCGGCTTCTTCGACAATGGGCAACTCAATAACCAAGCCTTCGTTGACGCTAGTAAAATAAGATGTGTTGGCTCGTTAAAGGTGTGTGATTCATGGACATCCTTTTATTATAATTTTGTTGGAAGGATGTCTATGAATCACATACCCTCTCCAACACTAATCCTCTTCAAACTCTGAGCTACTAAATCGCAATTGATTACAATTTTCTTTAATGGTTCGCTGTAAACTCTCATCAAAACCGTTTTTTGATTTGGCTTGAATTTCAACAGAAATCGAAACTTCAACACCCAGCTTTGTGATAAGTTGCTGCACAACTTCGTCAACAATAGTTACAAACTGCATTTTGGCCTTTACAGGGTCAAGATTGATATTGCCGTAAAACTGTTTTTTTATTCCTGTTTGTATTGGCTCATATTTTGTTGAGTTACCATTAACAGTTAGTTGCGATGACGTACCAATTGCCCCACCTACAGGTGAAGATAAGGTCGATCCATCGCTAGGAGCGAGCGTGGTTGGTTGCTGTATTGGCGCGGGCTTTATACGCTCACGATATTCTGCTGCTGCATTTTGTTCGATTAATACACACGCATCATCTAAAGGCGCTATGCCTCCATTACCAAAACGGAATCCCAAATAACGATCACCATCTTTACCGGATGCGAAACCAAAAAAATCTTCAGAACTCAAGCCAATTGAAATCGCATTTCTATATACCTGATCGTTGATCAATCTTGGCAAATATAAATAATGACAAGTATCCTGAAACACTTTTAAGCTATTTACGTCCGTAGCACCATCTTTAAAATACCATTGCGAAAGCAAGTTTTTTAAATGGATAGGAGACCACTCAGCGGTAACCCACTCCTCCTCACGCAATCTATTTTCAATTTCAGGAACCAGATATGGGGCATTGGTGGATATTGCAACGGCTTCCCAGCTTACCGTTTTATCTGTTGGATTAATTTGGTGAGGACACATTAACCACTTATAAGTTTCACGCACACTTTGCTGCAAATTTTTTTCGGCACCTTCGGTACTTTTTTTCGCTAATTTGACTTGAAATAAATCAAGGTTCAACTTGCCTTCATCAATGTCTGCAACAATCTCACGCCAAGCAAGATAGGTTCTTGCAGAATCATTTAACCGAATAACGCTGTCAGTATCGGCAGCCAAGAAAATTAAACGATTACGCTTTTGACGCGGCTGATCCCCCCGAAATGAAAGTATTTTTTCAGCAGCAGCAATAGAATTGCCGGTATCTGTTTTGCTATAACTCTCTGACGGCGACAACACAACAAGCCTTGGGCCGGTGCCATAGTCATCAGGCACATCAGATGAAGAGGTAAATACATGAATGCCAGAAAAAAAGTGATTGCGCCCAGAGCCGCCAGCTACCAACCTACGCTTCAATTCATCATGAAGTATAAGTTTGTCTATGTTTTGCTTACGGCTTTCCATCTCGCGACGTAGGTTTGGTTTTGTGTCTAGCCAATATCGATCTTGATCTGAATATAAATAATGTAAGCGGTCACGAAGTCTCTTTAAAACATCCTGGAAAACACCTACCGTTTGGCCAGGCTGAACTGTGCCGAGGAGAATACGTTCAACCTGAATCCCCCTAACCACTTGATCCTTTCCAGAAGGTGCACTGCCTAAAAATACGGTACGCATTGCACGATGCGCTGCTTGTACACTACCAAAACGCGTATCATCGCCATCAATACGATGCGGCTCTGAGCGTGAACCATCTACTTCACGCTCAAGCACTGGTTCCCAACCTTGTGGCAAGTAATGAATACTTTTGTTGCGCACCAAACTATCGTTTAATGGAATAGAACCGGGCATGATCAAAGAGTCTTGATTATTATCATTCCACAGGCGATGAATGATTACGGCCATATACTGGAGCACGCCACGGGTACGCTGAAACTTATCCAGCGTAGACCAGTCCTCATATAAACGATCAAAAATTTCTGGATGAATTGGATAAGACGTACACATACGCTCAAAGTATTCATTAGATTGTGTTTCTAGAGGAAAGTACTGCGCATTTTGTCGATAAAAATCGCAAAACTGACGGCTAATACCTTCAATTTTGGCTCTCTCACCAGCGGATTCAAATAACCGCCTGCGTACAATTTCAAAGGCTTCTTCGGTTGCTACTGGTTTCCAAACTGACTCCACTCGACCAAAATGTTTTTCGAGTGCAACCAAGCTTTTTTGACCAAAGGTATCTCCTATTTCGGTTTCGGATTCAGGTAGGGATGCCAACAAAATAGCGTTGGGCACGGATTTAAAAGCTTCTGTTAGCGCCTGTACAAACTTTAAGTTAGCTTCAAAAGTGCCCGCATTGAGTTGCTTTCCTGGCTTTAAATCGCTGAAGAATTTTTGCAGCTCATCAATAAGTACAACACAAGGCGCAGATTTGGTTAGCAGCTCCGCTAATACATCTTTACCTGGTGCTGTACCATCGCGATCACTGGCTTCAACTAGCTTGTAGCCTTCATCTCCCAATAGCTGCCATGCCATTTCACCCCAAAGCGTATTTGCACAAATAGCACCATGCTGTTTCCCTTGGCTAACAGACAGTGCAATACCATCCAAAACAGCGGTATTGGCTCTAGGAAGTTCTTGAATACCCGCCTGATCTAATAGCGGTGGAATGCCATCCAGCTTGTCGGTACTGACCTTTCTAGTAGCCAAATGTAAAACAGCCAGCATGGTGTGAGTTTTGCCGCCACCAAAGGCCGTTTGTAATTGTATAACGGGGTCTCCACCTAATCCTGCTAATCGTTGCGCAACAGACATCAATAAGAGGCGCATACCTTCAGTGATAAAAGTGCGAGAGAAAAATTTCTCAGCATCTTGGTATTCAGGTGTCGCATTACCATTAGCCACTTGGCTTATATCGGCGGCAAATTCTGACTGTTTAAATGTGCCTTCAAGCACATCTTTATGTGGACGAGCTATTTCACGCCAAGGTTTTAAAGACATTTTGGATTCCTATAGTTCTTTTTGAATCATGTAATTAAATTTAGTAAGGATAAGCTCACAGCGGGCAGTAATGAATTGCTCATAGTTTTCAAGCTTCCAGATGTTTCTATCCTTTGGAATTAAATGCATATTCAAATAATCATCATTTTTATTAGCAAACCATAGTTCGGGCAAAATATCTGTTTTTCCACCCGCGCCATTTTCAACAGCAGTCAGTAACATACAATTCCCCATCTGATCACGCTGCTTAGCTTTATAACGCTGAATGTTTAATTTACCTGTTTCAGGGTTTTCAATTTTCACGCTTTCCAATTGAGATCGAGGAAATATATGATCTACTTGAGGCAGACTATTAACATAGGCAGGAATGTAGTTGAATTGGTTGTACCAAATATTAAATAAGAGGTGAATATCTTTTGAGCCATAAGAACGACTAACAATAGTTTCAGCAGTTAAGTCAAGATTACGACCATCAGCGCGAATAACTCCAAATATTTCTTTTACGTCAAAACTTTTAAATTCATCAATGTGTTTTGTGCATTTATCAATAAGATTATCGGGCGTTCCGCTAAATGAGCCTGTCAACAATGTTCGAAGAATATAGGTATCAATATCCTTAACTGTGGACCACTTATCTGCAAATGTGTATCGAAAATAGATTAGTGGTATCAAACCAAGATATGATGGCAAAGCCTTATCAGTTCGAATAAATGTTTTACCATAAAGGAAATCTTTTACATCCCTAATGGCTGAAGACAATTTAGTCCAATTTTCGATAATGGATTCTTTTGTGGTTCCATCTCTAAATTTTGCCACATCATAGCGAGCGCCTTTTCCTAACATAGTTAAGCAGGCCTTCAAAATAAAATCCCGGGTGAACTCATAACCCGTACAGTTTAAATCATCAAGCAGATCCTCCATTTTCTCTTCTGCATCTTCCCATGATGAAGTCAGCAATGAAAAAAGTAGGTCAGATTTTCCGAGTTTGGTACCGCCATCATTAGCACGAATAAAAATTTCAACCACATCATTTTCTGTGTAAGCTGTTGGATCATCGATGCTATCTAATTCTTGATATACAACTACATCTTCCTCCCTAAACACATGAAATATCTGATCCAAATTATCCTCAATCTTTCGTTTTTGCTCAGTACTCAGCATTGAGTTACTTACCTCGATGCGCCGCAACAATTCGCTTTTCCTATCATTGGTAAAAACCAGTTCTTTAAATTTAAACCAAGGAAAGGACACCTTGCCAGCTTCAAAAAACTTGAATCTGAAACGAATATCCTCAGGGGCAACCAGCTCGCCACTGAGAATATCTAGGTAAAGCTCTTTGCCTTCATAGCTGCCTTTTAATCCAATAAAAAGACTCTGAAGACGCTGCTGCCCGTCAAGAACCAATAATTTGGCTTTATCGTTCTCAGGCACATAGTAGTCAGTTAAGCGAACAGATGCTTTATAGTTATCAATAAATTTTCGGTGTTTAATTTTAGATTTAGTCTTCCAAACCAATAATGTGCTTATAGGATACTTCCGCATAATGGAATCGAAAAGCCGCTCAATTTGTTCCTCTCGCCAAACAAAAGGTCGTTGAATATTAGGTAGCCAAAAGCCACCTGAGGCTTCTTCATTGTTTAAGTAAGTAACAATTTTTCTAATAGTTTCTTTTTGATTTTTCATCTTATTCCTTAGAATCCCATATCCAATGTTTCGCCATAATGTTTTTCTCCCACCTCAAAAGAAGCAGAAACAATGGCATGCCAAGAACCAATTAATTCATTGTAAACGCGCGCTTCTTCAGCCCACTTATTGCGCTCACAGAGTGTGTAAAGGTGATAAGCCAATTGGCGAATAGGTTCCCCACGCTCAGGCATTTTGGCAAGCAGCTCACCAGCAGCACCTTCGCCTTGTTGGTTGAGTGCGCGAATGAGTTGATGGCAAGCTTCCCAAATGGGTGTGCGGGTATCGGTTTTGGGATCCCAATCGCTGGGGTATTCGCCCCACTTGAGCAAACGCACCTTGGCGCCCCCAGATTCCACCACCCCTGATTCACGCAAACCATCTACCGAGGTGCCTTTCGCACGGGCGAGTGTATCTGCCTCACCAAATTGGCCGGCACTCCACCCGTATTGGCTAAACCAATCGTCGCAGAACAGAGTGTCTGCATCAAAGTTGCCGCTATCGGGATTGAGGTATTCGGTGATGGCACGGTTAATTAAAATAAGGGCATCGTGCACGGTCATTTTAGTGCCGTCTTGATTTAATACAGTTTCGTATTTCGAGAAAATGGCGATGCCTGGGCCAATAGCCGCTTGCGCTAAATCTACAGGGGCAATAGGTGTTTGACCAAATTCTCCACCAATCATCGCCTCTAGTGCATCAGGCATACGCTCTCTAAGTTCACGCTGGAACTCTCGACGCGATATAGAGACCTCTTTAGAGAAGCTCTTTCTACATACCAGAATGATGGAAGAAGCTAACGCATTTATTGAAGCTTTAACACCCGTAGGACGTTCAGTTCGAATCGGCCAAGTCCCATCAATTATCATCCCCGCTGAGATAACAGCCTCCAAAAATGTCTCCCAACCCGTATTACTTGTACCTTCTGCCTTAGTTTCAGACTGCTTAAAAGCATAATAAATTGTTATAGGAAACGCATCATGGGATTGCTTTACAATATTGCCCATAGCTTCCGTCATACCGTCTAAGAAAAATTTTTCCGCTGCATGTTTTGATTTATGGCGAAAAGGTGTTGCTATCAACTCATCAGCCTTAGGTACAGTTATAGTGCTGAATAGATTAGGTAGAATTGAGCTTAAAGAACGTCTCAGCCAAATATAGAAAAAATCAGAAAGATCTGCATAACCAATATTGTCGTAATATGGCGGATCTGTTGAAACCACCTTATTAATACTTATTTTTTGTGTTTTTGCATCGTGGAGTAATATTTCGCCAAAACCTTTAGCCGGAGCGTTTACGATAGCCTTTTTTATTGAATTTGTAGTTAATGCAAAATCACCAGCCGCACCTGCAAATGGATTTACTTCAGGAAAATCCCAAGCCATTGGAAGAGCCTGACGACTAAATAAGTTTACTGATTGCTCTCTGCTTTGAGACCAAACTGCGAGTGCATTTAATGTGTTTGCGGAACGACTAACAGCTAATCCCAGATAAATAGTTACCGCATCTGCATATGCGTATGCACCCAAACCGCCCGCATTAAGACTTCTGTCATCATCTAGAAATGAATTTGAACTCAGCGCATCAGAAAATATTTTTTCTCTTGCCTCAATAACTATGTCAGAAAGCGTACTGAGAGCAACAAGTTGCCTAGCAGTAAATAGGTCAACATGTTTCAGCATTCCATATTCTTGCACACGAAAACTAAGCGCTTTTTCAGGTAACGAACTGGTTGGAATATCTTCAGTCTTTGCCGATAAAGCAATATCCTCTACTTCGGCAATGGGAGAGAGGTAAACACGCCCCATAGAACTTTCAGCCACAATTGCCATAAGTTTTTGACCAATACCTCCCTGTTTCCCAGATGATCTAATATATGAAAAAGGGATAGCTGCTCCAGACAATAAGCAAACTGCCCCTGTTCTTTGAACAGTTCTTTCCAAAGTATTCTGTGGCAACTTTCCAGTGTGGACAACAAATTTGTATTCGTGGCCTTCAACTATTGGTTCAACCCAAGCCTCTTTTCCCTTTTTGCTAGAGAGGACAAACGAACGAACTAGAGGAATTCTTGTGGCTGCAAATGCAGGGTTCGGCGATTTCACTGTTCTAGCCCATATACACGCAATGAATGTACAAGCCTCCCCTAAAATCGGTGCTAAATCCTTTCTTGACGTGACCATTTCCTCAGTAATTACTATTTTGGGATACAGGTGACCAATTCGTTTAATAGCCTCTTCTTTTACCCAATGTCCATATCTGCGAACATCCTCTCCAATTCCGCAAGCCCCAGACCAATTTGAAAGCATATCTATTTGCTTTTCTAATTCCGGTATTGGTCCGATAGGAGGCTTATCCGCAAACTTAGGAGGAAATTCAATCATTGCTTTATTAATAATTACAGCCACGGGGTTTAAATCACTGGCGTAACTTTCTAGCCCTAAACGCTGTGCCTCTAAAGGGATTGCACCACCACCGGCAAAGGGGTCATGAAATGCCGGTAGTTTATCGGGGTTAAATAATTCTGCCGCCTGCGGGTGGTTGCGGTTTAGCTGGCAGGTTTCACGCCAGCTTTCTTTAATTGCTTCGCGCGCACGGTTGAGCACTTCTTCGTTGTTAGTGTTTTCCCACTTAACTAAGTCACGAATAATTTGAAATAATTTTTCGCGTTTATGCTCGGCCTCTTTTTTATTTACGCCATATTTAAAACCATCACCATCTTGGTAGCCTGGGTCATTCACCATTTGTGCAAATATTACCGCACGCGCCGCAGCCAATGGCCGCCGCGCCCACCACAAATGCAAGGTACTTGGGTGACCATGACGAATAGATTTTTCACGCGCTGCTGCAACGTTAATGTCGTCCAGCGGGAGTGCCACTTCAATGAGTTTTTTGGGGCTGTAGATTTTGGTCATGGCTATACTAATTCCGGGCATTGTGTTGCCAATAAGTGTTCTGCAATGCGGCCAAAACGTTGGTGGGTTGCCGTAAAAAATTGGCTTAATGTATGGTTGGTAGGTGTAAGGTCTACCGCAGCTAGGTGTTCGAGCGATTGATTATTTTGTAGGTGCTTATCTATTAACTCGTCTAACTCATCCAGCCAGTTTTTGCGTTGGCTGACTAAGTAAGGGCAATTTAAATTCAATAAGTTTATGGTGTACTGCACTTTTGCAGCATCTATCGCATTTAAGTTGATGGCAGGCTCAACTTTTCCGTTTGATAAATACGCAAAATGATTGGCGTACCCAGGTTGTAAACACGAGATAAATTGCACTGAATCATATTGGCCCAGTTTTGCGTGCCCACCAAACACATCTGTTGCATTTAACGTTTTTAAATCGGCGTTTGATAAAGCACTTAACACCAAATTGGTGTAATCAAATGTACGAGCTGGATTTTTGCTTTTAGGTTCAACATGTTCAATATGCGTAGCTATGCTAGCTCTATCGGGCCGAATTTCAGAATAAGCACACAGGCCGTATTGTTCGTAGACCAAAAAACCAGTGACTTGGGTTTTATAACCAAAACCACCCCAACGGCTTGTTGCTTGGTCTGAAGTAGTGGGTGGCGTTGCATGAGACTGAGTTAGGTGATAACCACCATTTCCTTGTTTGGTGATTGACCTCATACCTTGAGCGCCTCTTGCCTGCGAATACTGCGCTCTATTTTTTCTAGTTGCGGGTGCTGATCATTGAGTTTTTGTTTTAGCTCGATGAGTAATTGCTGCGCGCGTGCCGATTTATATTCACCCTGATCTACCAGTGATGTGAGCTCATCTAACAGCTTCTTCTCAGGCACGGGTGGCTGTGGATCAACATGCATTATGGCTTGCAGTACATCGTTACTTGGCTCGCCATAGGATGCAGCGAGTGGTGTGGCTGCGATATCCTCACCTTGGCTATTTAGCCCTAATACACGAATACATTCTTTTGGAACCGTGGATAACACCTGAGGGCTATGAGTTGTGACAATGAATTGAATTTTTGGAAATGCTTCTTGCAATGAGGCCATGACAGATTGCTGCCAAATGGGATGCAAGTGCATATCTATCTCATCAATCATAACTATTCCTGATGATTTTCTTGCTGCATCTTCGCCAAGGTGACCATTCAGTAACACGCAGCGGTACGCAATATCTGCAATCATGGCTAACATGTTTTTAATACCGTCACTTAACTGCGACACCTTCATAACACCTAAATCCGTATGTTTTAAAACCAAAGACTTATCGTAGGTTTCACTATATTGAAGGTGCTGCCAATTTACTGGTTTCAGAACTGCGTTAACGGCATCTTGCACTACTTTCACGGGGCGTTTTATTTGAGGATCTACTTCTAAAAATGTCGCGCCTTGCTCTATTTGTTTGATTTGGTTTTGCAT
Source organism: Gammaproteobacteria bacterium (assembly GCA_025362015.1). GTDB lineage: Bacteria > Pseudomonadota > Gammaproteobacteria > Pseudomonadales > Cellvibrionaceae > Cellvibrio. Next base: position 18,239 of record JANYIO010000133.1, read on the forward strand.
AACTTTTATGTATGCAGAAGTAAACCAATCTTCAAATTGTCTAAAGCTCGACGCTGGGTCAAGGCAATCCCTATAAGCAAAAGTTCTAATTTGTTCGTTGTTTTTTTCTGCGCTGCCTTTTTTTGCATCAGTAAGACGCTTTTCTCTCCACAACCGACCAGTTCCGTAATAACCAAAGACAGGCAAATCAATAGGCTGCCTGGATAAGTCACGCACCTGAGTTTGCAAATCCTTAGAAACGCTTTTTAGCTTTTTACATTCTCCATCATCTTTGGTCTGGGACTTTTTCGCTTCGCTATTTCTAAAGCGCTGCCAAGTGGTTTTAACGGCATTGTACTCACCTGTTGCTGTCACAGAGGATGGAAGCTGGCGAGCCATTTCATCCAACGCTCCGAATGCCTTAGATTGCTGAGTAGATGTTTTAATTGTTCTCACATCATCAATTGTGATGGTGTTAGCAGGGTCTTTGTAAGGCGTTTTGGCCAAGTCAAATTGGCTGACATAAGGCCAAAGTGCAATACGAATAGCATCCAAAATGGTGGATTTTCCCTGACCATTATTAGCTACCAGGATAGTTATTTTCGGATGTAGTTCGACATCTATATGTTTAAAACATCGAAAATTTTTCAAAGTAATTTTTTCTAATTTCACAAACTTTTCTCCGGTGCTACTGCTTTTGAAAGCAATTCACTGAGGTCGTAATTCACACTTGCCACACCAAAATCTGGCTCTATTGTGAATGGATTTTTTACATAAAATGGGCCTTCGTGTGAATGGCTATCCACAATTACAATTGCAAGAATGAATTTATCAGACTGATTTAATCCGTAGATAATTTCATTTCGGCTCACGGTTATGGTGCTTTGGCCTTTAGCTCGCCCTTTTACTTCTATGTGACGATCTGACTTAATAGAACCATTGATATTAATAGGTGGGCGTGATGTTACATCCCAACCACATTTTTCTGAGCCAACGTCTGTCACAGCATGGCCAAAAGCACGCTCAGCTTCTATAACTGCATTCATGGCGACTTGCTCAACGCGCGCTCTCGCTACCGCATCAACACAGAATTGTGTCTCACCTTTGTGATAAGACAATAGACCTTGTGGAATAACTAAGGCTCCACCGATAACGACCGGTGTACTGGAAACAACATTTTTAAGTGCTGTTAATTCTGTTTTGCGTTGTTCTAAACGTGCAGTAAGATCATCTACTCGGCGGCGCGCCATTTCCGGTTGCATACGCGGTTGTTTACCTGCACTCACATCATCTTGCAGTTTTATATAACGATCTGACCAATAATTAATTTCTTTTATCAATCGTTCATTTACGGCAGCTAATGTTTTATCTGCCTGATGCTCACGACGGCCTTTTATTTCAGCATAATGTTCGGGCACCAATTGCTGCGTTGCATGATTCAATGCCATTGCTTCAAGATTATGGTTAAGCCAGCTCGATTGCAGTACATCTGATACGAGTTTTCTGTCGTAATCTTCTATAGGCTGCAAATCTAAGTGTGGCGCCCAACCTGCATTAGTCGCATGACCTTGCTCGTCGATTTCTACAAACTGCAAGCGACGTGATGCAACATTACCATTATGCCCAGACTCCCTCACTGTATGGTCTACCATGAATAACACTTTGGGTTCAGTGCTGTCGTCATTTGGGTCTACTAAAACAGCTCCTTGTTTCAGCTTGGAGCGATGCGCTTGTAAGATTAGATCGGTTGCGGCGCGCATGAGTGGGTGCATAGGGTGAATCATATCCGCCATTGGCTTACCAGCTTGACGAACATGTTGCTTTTCAAAACAAATACGTTCATATTTTTTAAGCACTGGTGTGCGACTTTCCCCAATAACACGGTCGCGTTCGCGGAGTGCTGCCGGTACATGGCGCACCTCATAACGACCAGATTCACGCACGCGAGTTTCACCACCCAATGTTTGAAAAGCTTCAGTGAAAAATGCTCGAATAAAATATGGCTGAAGTTTCCGTGCCTCAGCTTTTTCCATCTCTTCTTTCACAGCATAGAGTTCTTCTAGCCCCATGTGCTGATCAACCAGTGCATTGCGTCTGATAATATCTTTGAGATGTTCAGCGTCGAGTGCCCCATCAATCACTTGATTCATTTTAGCTTTCGTTTCCGGCGAGTCGCCATAACGAATCGCTTCAACCAATAAATCTTTCAAAGAAATGTTATCGAAGGCTTCGCCAAGGACATCAAATACTTTTCCACCTAAAGCTTCTTTTTCAATTTCAATTTTGTCGAATAATTTTTGAAACACCTCACCTTCACGCGTTTCATTAGCAACTAGATTCCACAAATGGCAAACTTCCGTTTGCCCGATACGGTGAATACGACCAAAACGCTGCTCTAGGCGATTAGGATTCCAAGGTAAATCATAATTCACCATCAAATTAGCATTTTGTAGATTGACACCTTCGCCTGCCGCGTCTGTTGCTACAAGCACCACAACTTCAGGATCATTGCGGAACTCTTCTTGAATTTTCCGACGCTCATCGCGATTAGTCGCACCACAAATTGTGCGTACTGAATTGGTGTTGCCTAGCATACCGCCTATACGGGTGACAAGATAATTGAGCGTATCTTTATGCTCAGTAAAGATAATGAGTTTGCGACGACTGCCACTGGCAGTGAACATCTCTGGCTTATCTTGCAAAAGGCACGAAAGCTCTTCCCATTTTTTATCATTACCCGACTGTACAACTATTAATGCTTGATACTCTAAATCTTTAAGGCTGAGAATTTCGGATTCAAGCTCTGGTATGGTTTCGGCTGCTGTGGCTTGATCCATTACCTGTTCTGCAAAAAGTTCATACTCTTCAGCACTTAATTCTTCCTCAAGCTCGTCATAATTATCAGGCAAGTCAATATGTTTTTTAACGTTGTACTCACCAAGTGTTTCTGCAATCCCATTTCGTGACGCTGATTCGCCACGAGCCATTAATTTAGTTTCTTCGAGTCGAGCTTCAAGACGTTTACGGCGGCGCTTTAATGATTGGTAAATCGCTTCGGGACTGGAAGCCAAACGACGCTGTAACATTGTTAATGCAAAACCAACATTGTTTTTCTTTTTGCCATCCAGATTGTCCGCACGATTCATCTCTTCTCGAACATAGGTAGTTACTTGTTCGTAGAGAGATGCTTCCAGAGGCGATAATTCATAGTTGGCAGTATAAGCGCGACGCTCTGGAAACAATGGTGTTCCATCAAATTTAAGTAGCTCTTCTTTCACCATGCGACGCATCATGTCAGACACGTCAACTTTATGGGTACCCTCACGAAATTTACCGTAGAAACGATCACCGTCGAGCAATGATAGCCAAATTTGAAAATCTTCTTCCTTCCCGTTATGCGGTGTTGCGGTCATTAGCAAGAAATGGCGAGTAATAGACCCCAGCAATTCTCCCAATAGAAACCGCTTGGTTTTATTAACTTTATTGCCAAAATAATTGGCGGATAGTTTGTGGGCTTCATCAACAATGATTAAATCCCATTCGGTATTTTTTAGCTTTTCCTGAAAGTCTTCGTTGCGAGAGAGTTGGTCAAGTCGACAAATAAGTTGGTTTGACTCATTAAAATAGTTTCCTGATGCACATTGCTCCTGCTTTTCTCTACTAAAAATATCAAAGGTGACACCAAACTTTTCGCGCAGCTCGTCTTGCCATTGTTCGGTTAAGGAACCGGGAGACACAATTAAAATTCGTTTTGCATCCGCACGCATTAAGAGTTCGCAAATAAGCAAACCAGCCATAATCGTTTTACCCGCGCCAGGGTCGTCCGCCAGTACAAAACGTAAGGGCTGCTTTGGCAACATATGCTCGTAAACTGCCGAAATCTGATGCGGTAATGGTTCAACATTTGAGGTGTGAACGGCCATCATTGGATCAAATAAAGCGGCTTGAGAAATACGATGCGCCTCAAGACCTAGTTTGAACTCAGCACCTGGCGCATCAAATGCCCAAGGTCGCCCAACAACTGCTAGCTCTAATCTTGCCTCATCTGAACGAAATAGCATTTGCTCGCCAAGCTTACCTTGACTGTCTTTGTAGTAAACAGTAAGCGCTGCATTGCCAATCTGCTCCACTTGCACAACTCGCACGATCTCTTCAAGTTGGATACCTCTGATTTGTGCGTCTTTTTTTATATCTTCAAGTTTTAACATTTAGTTCCCTATCTCATCCTTGTTGGTAGCAGCCAAACCTTCATAGCCTGGAGCAATTTTTAAATTATCAACACCATAGAGTGCCTGTCTATTCTTAAGCCATAAATGATACTCATCACCTTCCATTTTTGCCTCAGACGTACAATCAACATTCCATCGTCTTAATAGGTATCCAGCAACGGCTGCCCTAACATTTATATTTAAAATGCCATCTTCCATTCCATAATCCAGCTCAATAGTTTCTTTATGCTGAAGCTTTGGATGAGCAACAATTTTCAGCTCAACTATCCGATTCCATTGATTATCTGATCCTTGAAGCTCATGCTCTTCCACAATTTCTTTTACAGCCACAGTTGGATTTGTAATGCGTGTAATCACGAAATCAGTAAATCTTCTGCGTTTACGATCATAGGCTCTGACATGCCAGCGCAATCCGTTGTCCACCAAACTAAATGGCACTATCTCCCGCTGGGATAAACCACTATCTATTGATCGGTACTCTATATTTACAGGCTTTTTGTTATAAATAGATCGAGTGATGGCCGCTAATGTATTTAAGTTTGGCTTATTAAGCTGGGACGGCGTTTCACAACTTAAATAAGGCTTGCTTTGTGGAGCGAAGTCATCCCCAAAACCTAGCGACAATGCAGAAAGAACTCTTTCCGCCCTATAATCAAATATTGGCTTGAAATCAGCTGTAACTACATACAGCTTTGCTTTTGTATCGTATTCCAGATTTAACTCAGCCATCTCCCTATAATTCGAAATATCTCTCGTAGCAGCTGCCTCTTTTATCCCAAACCGTTTAACGAGATCGCTCCTACCTACTGAGCCAAGGAAATAGAGCCTGAAATCAATATGGGCGAGACGTTCTCTTTGAGACTGAGTGATGTCTTGCATGGATGCTTAATCCCCTTTTTATAGTTTTGATCTAAATCATCCTAACAAAAGTATTCACATGAAGTCAATTTAAACCATTGACATGATCATTTTGATGATGATACACTATTATTGTGATTCGCATATTGAATCTAAATAGATTGCATTTATTAATTTTGTTGAGGATAGAAATCAATGGCAACTAATCCCCCAAGCGGTGACGGTCATCGCAATGGTGCAGTACGTGGGCGCTCACAGACCCAGACGCCGTCAGGGCACTACGTTAAAAGAGATACCGATACTGGTCGTTTCATGGATGTCAAAACTTCAGACAAAACGCCTTTCAAGGGCGTTACGAAGGAGAAATAAAAATGGCATGCGGACCTACGCACAAATTGGTTGGTGTCATGGTTGGTTTTGCTGTTACTGCTTTTGATGAAAGTGATGGCCGCTCTGCGGCCATTCACCCAATCACCTCAGCAGCACTGGGTTCATTTTTTGGAGCCTTACCCGACCTATTAGAACCCGCAATTAACAATCCTCATCATCGACAATTTTGTCATAGCTTGGTGACAGTAGCCGCTATTGGCTATGGCATGAGACGTGCCTATTTATGGAGGCCAAGCACAGATAGAGAAAAGTTTTTGCGAGGAATGGCGTTGATCGCAGGAGGTGCCTATCTTAGCCATCTATTGCTTGACTGCATCACACCGCGATCTTTGCCAATACTAGGAAAATTTTAATCTTATCAATTTAATGCAAAGAAAGGGGATCATATGCCGATTTGGCTTGTTGAATTTTTAACAATTCTGGCAGTTTCAAACAGAACTCAATGGGCAATTATTTTGGGCTTCGTATTCTTTATTGGAATACATTTAATGGGTGATTATGTTTTGTCTCACCTTGATTTGCAGGTATCCGTAGGGCTGCAAGAAATTATTGTTCAGAAGATTGCCGAAAAATATGACAAAGCAGCCTTAGTCATTTTGCTCTCATTCCTAGTGCTAGCCTATAGGTACTATAAAAAAGATAAAAAGAAATTTTGGTAAAGTGTTTAAACAAAAAATCATTAATATAATTCGAATCATTTTTTCGATCCTGTTACATAAACGGACTATGTAAAATTATGGTGTTATTGTTCGGTGCGATTGCTCATATTCACTCGTTAAGAAACAAAACTCAACCGGCAACTGCCCATTATTGGTCATATTTAAGCATGAACATAAAATTTTCTTCCGAAGAAGAATTGTTGAGCTTCTTAAAACGCCAGGATATTTATGGCTTAGATAGCGAATTTTCAAAATCAAGTGATGAGTTGGTTGAGGAATTTTCAGCAAAAGGTATGGATTTAAATCGCTGGTGGGTATATACCCCCACTGATTGGATCTGCCCAGCTTGCAAACGTAAAAAATCTCAAATTGTAAGACTAAATCAACATGGTTATCTGACAGGACATTTGCATGAACACCATGACCATATGAGTGATTTTGTTATGAGAGAATTCACTCGAATTTCGGAAAGCAAGAAAGTTGTTGTTGCAGATATTCACGCACAACGATTTGTTGCCAGAACTGCATTTGCATTTTCTGCCTATGACAATACTGTGATTTGTTCAGATTGTAACTCTGCCGATTCCAAGGCAAAAATACTAGTAAAAACACCTAAAGAGTTTTCATTTTCTCCTGCAGAAATTGGAGATTTTATAAAGTCGACTCCCAATACCGAGCATGAAATAGATACAAACAAAGCATCAGCTGTTTGGGATTCTTGCCGCGAAATGTTCTTTACGAGAAGTGAACTGGTTTTAAAAGTTGCCGAGCTTGCCGCCAGTAATTCTCATTGGTATCAGCCGTCAGAAAGAACTGCAAAACAAACGGAACGAATGGCTGAATACTATCTTGACTATTATGGCATGAAGCAAATCAATCCCTTGGAGCCAGAAAAACTTTTATACAAACCAAATAAATTTTCAGGAGCAAAGAATTCTTGGCGAAAAGATGCTATAAGAAGAATTTCGAATCCACCAACCGAGAGTGAACTTCAGCATCTTATTAATTTGAGCGGGCAATGGAAGAAGGCAGCTGATAATTGGCGATGCCCTATATGCAATCGCAGTAAATTTTCATGTGTGCGAAAATCCAACACGGGAAAATGGTCATTTTTAACCAGCACATCAAAAGTTTTACATTGCGATAGCGCAGACGATTATTACCAGATCATGCAAGTTTGCAATGATTGCAGCACAACTGCAACTCACATAGGGAAAGAAGTTGAGGTAGCTGTTGGCACAAAGCTATCGTATGCTAGTGCTGTCATTTCGTCGACAGAACTAAAGAAAATTATTGCTTCTTCTCCCCATAGCAAGCATTTAATAAATAATGATGAAGTGGAAAATATTCTTCCTATACTGATTGAAAGAGTGAGATTTGGAAATGTGCTGCCTTAAATATTTATATTGAACACCAACTTTGCTTTGTCTTTCCGTAGTAGGCATAACCCAAGCTCTGCTTAATGAGTTCCGCCGATAAATTCTTACCGTCAGCATAGACATCCGCGTCAATACGAAAATATTTGTCTTGCGCAATATTTTTCAATTGAATAGTTTTTGCGTTGCGTAAAAATGCCACCGTGAATTGCTTTACCTTTCGTGCTAGTTGAATTTCTTTGGGAAATTTTCCTTTCATTCAGGAGTGTCACTGCCATTAACGCGCACGGCGATATGATCGCCCGCATTGGATGGCCAGCCTTTAATATTTACATAAAATGTATCACCATCGAAGATGGTGCCAACTTCGGAGACATTCACATCACCGTAGGTTTTTTCAGCTGCCTGAAGCAGGGGAGAAAGTAGCAATAATACCCATAAAACTTTTTCACTAGCACACCTTATCAATCATTATTATGTCAATGCACTATTTCAGTATATGATTTTATCTCGGTGCGCACATTTTGACTATCAATGCTTCTAGCTCTGGCGTTAGCATGGGACGGCCCTCTGGTGAAATACAGGTACCCAGAAACTTGGCCTTGATAATACAAACATTATCCCGCAATCTAAAAAGATTCTGGTTGAATTCAAATCGAAGTCTTGAAATTCTGGACATGCTTGTTTTCACCACAAATTCATCACCACTAATCAGGCTTTTTAAATAGTCTACTTCGGAACGCATGATCACCAGACTTATTCGTTCGCGCGCCAATGTCGCAAAATCAATGCCGTTCGCTTTTAGCATTTGGTGTCGTGCATGCTCCAAATAGTTTTGGTATACAGCGTTATTCACGCCGTCAGCCATATCACATTCGTAATCGCGAACAGCCAATACACATTCATGAATATCCATGATCTCTGACATCATTTTTTCTCTTTTTTAATTATGCGTAGTGTTTTTAAGTAGTTGTTGTTTTTGTGGCTATCAACGTTGGCTGTTTGGTTCATTGTTTTTTTTATGCTGAATTTTTTGATAAATTTCCTCACGATGAACTTCAATTTCTTTTGGTGCATCAACCCCAAGCCTAACCTGGTTTCCATTTACCCCAAGAACAGTGACATTAACATCATCACCAATGATGATGGTTTCGCCGATACGGCGGGTGAGGATTAACATAATTTATTTC
>JANYIO010000172.1 GCA_025362015.1 Gammaproteobacteria bacterium
CAATCACTCTGCTCTGTTGGGCGAGTGGTTATAGATTTATGCGTTAAGCTATTGAGATCTTGATTTATGCGGTTTTGTAAAAAGGGATCTGGTGTATCGATATAGCGCATGGCAGAACGTACGTCCTTCCACCCGACATACTTCATTAACGTTTTTAAATCCCAACCATTAGCGCCCGCCCAACTGGCAAAGCCGCGTCGCAACGAATGGCTGCTATAGCTGTCCGGTTCGGCGATATCGGCCTTGCGAAATAACTCGCGAAGCAATTGAATAAAGCTCGTGGGATGCATGGCTTTACGACCAATGTGCCCCCAGCAATTAATCGCTGGGAATACGGGGCCTGTTGTTAAATGCGAAGCATCTATCCACTGCTGATACGCCGTGACTGGACACAGACGTGACAATACAGGTGCTTTGTAAGTTTGCCCCTGATGATCGCGATCTGTTTTGCTGAAAGGTAAAAATAACGTCATCCCCTCGCCAGGAATAATGCTGACATTTTTGATCTCCAGGCGGCTCAATTCGTCGCTGCGAAAGCCTCGCCAAAACCCTACCAATACCAATGCGCGATTGCGTAAATGTCTGATCAACGTGGCTTGATCATTCCGGGATTCGGCCAGATTGATTTGCACTGCCAACCACGCATCCAATTGCTCTAATTGAGGTCTGGCCGGTAAAAGGGCCGAATTTAGCCACTTCGCGTATAACTAATTGAAAATATTAGGTTTTTACAGATGTAAGTCGAATGCCATGGGCTTCACCTGCTTCGACATATCTAGCTCGAAACTACCCAGTCGCCCCAAGTGCTCAGTATGGTAAGGGGAAAAGTTTGCCATATCCGCGGTGGTAATATTGTACCCTTCATCGTTCAACTCATTGAACACTTCAGTCATGGCATTGACGTTATACAATATCGCAAAGTTGGCCAGCAAATGGTTGTATTTTACAATTTTGCCCTGTTCATGTTTGAGGTTTGCAGCTATTTTTCCGCCGTTAGCAAAAAATAACCATCTAGCAAATTCGTTGAACTCTTCGCTTTTACAGGTTGCGGCTTGGATGGTTTTGCGCAAATCTACATCGGTAATGTATTCCAGCAGAAACATGGTTCTTACAACCCTGCCTAACTCACGAAACGCAAAATACAGTTTATTCTTACGATTCTTGGTACCGAATCGCCTCAAGATCGTTGATGCCGTAATTTTACCCGCCTTCACTGACATCGCTATTCTCATCATATCATCGTAATGTTTTTCAATAAGGTCCCACTTTATCGGCTCATTGAATAATGAATGGATGTGATTAAGCACCGTTTGACGATCAGGTTTGTAAAAGTTAAGGTCTTTAATATTACGGATTCGAGGCATTAGCTTTATGCCTAATAAAAAGGCTAAACCAAATACAGGTGTTGACTGTGCCTGAGTATCGCCGTGTACGGTGTCAGGATTGAAGTCGGATTGATCATTAAGCAGCCCATCTAAAATATAAATTGCTTCATAGACACCACACGGTATAAAGCGACTAAACAACGCGATGTAAGTGTCTGAAACATGGTAGTAAGCGATGCCGCCATAACTGCCGTATCGAATGTGATACTCAGACAATAGATTGTCCTCATAAAGATCCCATAGTTTTCCATCAGCTGAAACACTATTTCCCGAACCCCAGCACTCAATTAAACGATATTTTTTATACGCATTATTGACTTTGGCAATCACTTTATCCAGGCGCTTTTCAGTAACGCGCTTCAGGTTTAGCCATGCAATTTGTTTTCGGGAAATACCCTTTACAGAACGAGCGGTTTCAACCGGCCCGATGTTGGTACCAAAACAAAAGAGAGTTAATACAAAACGCAAGGCTGGGTCATCAATGCGAGATTCAAAACCCGATAATGGGCCGAAGTATTTACTTAGATCTAACCACTTTTCCACATTGATAATAAGGTCGAGCAGGTTTATTTTTCCCATGCGCTCACGCAGTATTTCACCTAGCTTTTCTATTTCGGCAGATGGCTCTTCCGTTTTTGCCTTTCCAATGATGAGCTTTCCATTTTCTATTCTCACCAATTCATCGCTAGGAAAGTGATTATCTGCTTTTGTGCAGGCGTTCGTCATGCTTTCTTTAAGGCTACGGGTGAATTCATCGGCTCCTTTAGCTAGACCGACCTGTTCACAGTACGAAGAAAGTTGATCCTCGTAGTCCTCCCAAGAAATCATTTGTTCGCGGCAATCATCAAATTTTTCACTATATGGGATAAATAAATCGCCCGTGCGGAGTTCTTCGGCGATACGTTCAAACACGCATAACTCGAAATAGGCTTTATTCACATGAGTTACTTTTGCACTTTTTGTTGCTTTACCTGTGATGAGCTTCCACCACTTATCACGTATCCAGCGTATATCAATCTCATTTTTCGAGACATCAGAACTCGCATCCTTTTGTAGGCTCAAGGTATCTGTGCGACGATTTTTATGTTTTAAAATAAAACTAAACGCATTGAGTAAATCTTTGTCGCCGGTGGCCGACTCTAAATTAAGTATTTCAATTGTTCTAAATAATGTTGAGCGTTGCTTTTTATATAAGATCACCATAAAGGGGAAGTAATTGTCATCCGCATATGCCATATACTGATCACACATTTGCAAAATATTTTTACCTTCCGTCTCCAAGATTGGATCAAATGCGTTTAATGAATCAGGCTTATCCAGATACACTTTTACCGTATCGGACAAGATGCCAATAAGACGATCTGTTTGTTTGCGCTGGTTAATGAGATATTGTTCTAATTGTTTTTGTGCGGTTCTATCCATCTTCAAGATGAGTTTTATAAAAATATCGGCGGCGTGATCTAATGTTTGTGCGTATTGATGTCTAATGAGCACAATGATCATGGCCGTTCGTTTGCTCGCCTTGAGTTTCATTAACTCTGCATAATCAAGTGCTTTGGCCTCATCAATGAATTGTCGGTGTTTAACGGGAGGCAAACCAAAATCAGCGGGAAGAATATCTTGTAGCGATGTTAGCCATTCCAGATAGTTAATGTAGCTAATGATGTTGCGTGGTGTGGGTCGTTTGGGTTCACTTTTTAACGTGCTCCACCCAAACCCTTGCGCGCCGCCAGAGGATGATTGCAGAATTTGAGCAATTAATAATGTCCCTTCCTCACTGAGAAAGCCTCCGAGCTGTTGGTAGAATGTGTTGTTAGTGTCAGCGCGGGCAGTTTGACTAATTCGTTCAAGCTCCCTGAACGTGGGTAATTCATAACTTTCTTTAATTAAATGTTCGATAGTGACATTGATAATATCGGCTAATGCTTCTTTTGTTTTAGCGGCATCCAGCGCCCAATTTCTGACGAGTTGAGATGTGAGTTCGGAGTGATAAGGTTTAATATTCAGATATTGACGAATTAATTTAACGTGTCGATCTTTTGTGCCGGATGAGTAATAACTTTGCAATTCTTTTAGTGTTACACGTGATCGAATGTGTTGTTTTATATGCGCAATAATCGGCGCAGGTACTTCTGAAAAAGTCACGAAGCGACCCAAGCGCTGAAGCATTTTTAATTGCACCAATAGCCCTAAATGTGATGCACCTAATCCTTTACAATGCTTCATTGCAAATTTCTTTTCCTCAGGTTTAGGCGTGTAAACGTCTGCCAACTCCTTAGCATTAATATCTTCTTTTAGCCGAGGGTAAGCCGTTTGGTAGATGGCAACCATGAGATTATTTTTACGCTACTGACGGAGTAATAGTGGGTAGTGCCAATATCGGAGGCAGTCGTTGTTCGATATTATTTTGTCCATAAGGATCTTGGGCATCGATATAGCGCATGGCCGATCCTATATCTTTCCAGCCGACATACTCCATCAAGCTTTTGATACTCCAGCCACTGGTGTTGGCCCAAGTTGCAAATCCGCGACGTAATGAATGGCTGGAGTATTCAGATGCATCAATAACGCCAGCCGCGTTAAAAAGTGCACGAAGAAGTCTCGCATAACTGGTTGGAATAATTGCCTTATTGCTCAGTTGTCCCCATCGATTGATAGAACAAAAAACGGGGCCATGAGTCAACTGGGCTAGTGTTAGCCATTGCTGATAGGCACTCACGGGGCATAACCGACTTAATACTGGAGCGCCAAAGGTGACACCTTGGGGTTGAGTTTTAGTTTTGGGAAGATAGATACTCATACCCGCTCCAGTCACAACAGAGATATGCTGCACTTCTAAGCGGCTTAATTCATCGCTGCGAAATCCCCGCCAGAAACCTAACAAAATAATAGCGCGATCTCGTGTGGACTTTAATTCCTGGACTCGGTTGTTATTTGTTTTGGCTATATCAATCTGTATTGAAAGCCATTGGTCGATTTCCTCTACTTGGGCAAGCGCAAGTGGCTTGGCTTGACCAACTTTGTTAGGATGTAATGCATTTATACCTTTCAGCACTTTTTTAATCATAGGGGCTTTGGTTGGATCAGGGAACCCTTGATCGATGTGCCATTGCGCAATCGCTGCGAGGCGTTGGCGTAGCGTACTGATAGAAAGTGTATTGGCATAATCTGCCAGATAGCGCGCTACCGAGTCTGCTGTTGCTGGCAGAAAGCCACGCCATACTGACTCGAAGTGCTCGATGGCTGATCGGTAGCTACGACGCGTGTTATCTCGCGTAGCAGCATTTATATAGGTATCGACAGAGCTCATATAAAGCACAAGTTAAGAAAAAATATGTCCAAATAGTGCGTTAGATTTACGGCTCAATCAAGGTATCTATGTAGTCAGATGTGTGTTTGATTCAAAAATCACTGCATGAGTGAGTTAGATTGTATTTGCAATTCGTTTTAAACAAGGATCTCTTTAATGCTTGCTGAACGTGAATCCGGTAACGGCAGATTATCAGCCAAATCATTGAATCCCTATTTTCCACCGATACATTCCAGCAAACATTGTGCAAACGGGGATATTAAGTAGTTCGCAAATGCACATAGTGATATCGTACATGTATTGATATTACTCGAGCATAAAAATGAAAGTCGACACAAGCGCGCAAGCGTATTCT
>JANYIO010000176.1 GCA_025362015.1 Gammaproteobacteria bacterium
TGGGATTGGCCGGTAGACGTTAATTATCACGAAGCCAAAGCTTTTTGTAATTGGAAAAAATCTGTTACAGGTTTGGCTGTGCGTTTGCCTACAGAAGATGAATGGTATCGTCTTTATGATTACGCTCAGCTCAGCGAAATAAGTGCTACAAAAGCCAAGGCTAATATTCACCTGGATTATTATGCATCATCATGCTCTGTAAATACTTTTGCGCATGGTGATTTTTATGATGTTGTCGGTAATGTTTGGCAATGGACAGAAACCCCCATTTATCCTTTTGAAGGTTTTGATGTTCACACCACTTACGACGATTTTACCACTCCCACCTTCGATGAACGCCACAATTTAATGAAAGGCGGTTCATGGATTTCTTGTGGCAATGAAACGCTGCGTGATGCACGCTATGCGTTTCGTCGCCATTTTTTCCAACACGCGGGTTTCCGCTATGTTGTTTCTGAGGATGTAAAACCAGTGCCAGGCTCTCATTACGAAACTGATAAATTATTATCTGAATATGCAGAATTTCATTACGGTGATGAATATTTTGGTGTGCCAAATTTTTCAAAAAATTTAATTGATGTTGCGTTGAATATTTTGGCGGATAAACCAAAACATAAAGCGCTGGATTTAGGCTGTGCCTCAGGTCGTGCCACGTTTGAATTGGCCAATTATTTTGCCGCGGTCACCGGTATAGATTTTTCCGCACGATTTATTGGGCAGGGCGTGCATCTTGCAGATAATGGTACACTGCGCTATACCCTTTCTGACGAGGGCGAGTTGGTGCATTATAAATCACGCAATCTTGCCGATATTGGTTTAAGCCATGTAAAAGATAAAGTGGAATTTTTTCAGGGCGATGCCTGCAATTTAAAACCTCAATTTACCGGTTATGATTTTATTCTGGCGGCTAATTTAATTGATCGTCTTTACAATCCTGCACAATTTTTACGTGCCATTCATGAACGTTTAAATATCGGTGGAATCTTGATGTTGGCGTCGCCTTACACTTGGCTGGTAGATCATACGCCGCGTGAGGAATGGATTGGCGGGTTTAAAAAAGACGGTGAAAGCTTTACTACTTTTGACGGTTTAAAAGCGAATTTAAGTGAGCATTTTGAATTGTTGCAGCAACCTATAGAGGTGCCATTTGTTATTCGTGAAACCAAACGTAAATTTCAGCACACATTATCTGAAGTTACTTTTTGGCAACGCGTTAAATAATAAGACTTTTTCTTAGTGAGACTGTTTTAATGGAATTTGATTTCGATAAACCTATTTCACGTGAAGGAACTGGCGCGGTAAAGTTCGATGGCCGCCAACACTATTTCGGAACTACAGAGGTAACTCCGTTGTGGGTGGCGGATATGGATTTCGCCGTTCCCGAATGTGTTACGCGTGCATTACAACAGCGAATTCAACATCCTATTTTTGGTTACACACTTTATCCAGAAAGTTTATATCAGAGTATTATTGATTGGTTTCAACGCCATCATCATTGGAAAATCGAGCGTGAGTGGATTCTGATGGCACCTGGCGTGGTGCCATCCTTATTCGCTGCAGTACAAGCGGTCACCAAAGAAGGTGAGGGTGTTATTGTGCAGCCTCCAGTTTATTTTCCTTTTTTTTCTGCGGTCACCGCTGCAAACCGAACATTAATACTGAACCCGCTACAATTAGCTCAAAACAAGTACACAATAGATTTTGAACATTTAGAAAATTGTGCAAAACAAGGCGCACGTTTATTAATGCTTTGCACTCCACATAATCCCGTAGGCCGCGTATGGACAGAGCTGGAGTTGCAAGAAGTTTTACGCATTTCCCGTAAGTATAATTTAACTATTTTATCCGATGATATTCACGCTGATTTAACTTATTCCGGCGTATCCCACACTATGCTTGGTCGCTTGGCAAATGAGAGCGATAAAATTATTACTGCAGTTGCACCGAATAAAACGTTTAATATTCCTGGCTTGGGTTTGTCTGCATTAATTATTCCTCATGCTGATCAGCGCAAAGCAATAACTCATGTGTTTGAATCGCTACATGTTAAAAATACCAATCCACTTAGCATAGTGGCTTTCGAAGCAGCTTATCGCGAAGGTGATACCTGGCTAAATGCGTTGATGAAATATTTAGAAGGTACTCGCGATTTTGCAGAAAATTATCTTGCGCAACATATTCCTAAAATTAAACTTATAAAGCCTGAAGCTACTTATTTGTTATGGCTCGATTGCCGCGAGCTCGGTTTAGGTGACCTACAACTGCGCGATTTTTTTGTTAAACAATGCAAAATAGGGATGAACCCTGGAACTGTTTTTGGGGAAGGAGGAAGTGGCTTTATGCGGATGAATATTGGAACGCATAGAGATGCCATTAAAAATGCACTTTCTACAATCACACAGTTCATTAAATGATTACCCTCAGCCATCACACCGGCTAACATCATAGAAATTTTATAATCATCTTCCCCATGCAAAAAACTCGCTAAACCCCTACAATAGCTACCTTTTCCAGCATCTCCTTTTTTGGCCTTATTTTTATGACTTCCAACTCTACTGGCAACCCTACTATCGGCTTTGTGTCTCTCGGTTGCCCTAAAAACCTTGTGGATTCCGAGCGTATTCTGACTCAGCTGCGCACTGAGGGCTACAACATCGTGCCCACTTATAATGATGCGGATATGGTGATTGTGAATACCTGTGGTTTTATCGATAGCGCAGTGCAAGAGTCATTGGGGGCGATTGGTGAAGCTTTGGCGGAAAATGGTAAGGTGCTCGTGACTGGCTGTTTAGGCGCGCGGGCGGATGAAATTCGCAGTGCTCACCCAAATGTATTGGGTATCACTGGTGCGCATGCCTATGAAGAAATTTTGACCCAAGTGCATGAGCACTTGCCGCCTAACCCCAATCATAATCCCTTTCTGGATTTAGTGCCTCCACAAGGTATTAAACTTACCCCGCGCCATTACGCTTATTTGAAAATTTCTGAAGGTTGTAACCACACCTGTAGTTTCTGCATTATTCCTGATATGCGCGGCAAGCTCGTAAGTCGCCCGATTGGCCAGGTAATGGGTGAAGCTGAGCGGTTGGTGAAAGCGGGGGTGAAAGAGTTGTTAGTGATTTCACAAGATACTTCTGCTTATGGCGTGGACATCAAACACCGCACTGATTTCTGGGATGGTCGCCCACTTAAAACCGATATGTACCAATTGGCTGCGGCTTTAGGCGAGCTGGGTGTATGGGTGCGTTTGCATTATGTTTACCCTTATCCGCATGTAGATAATGTTATTCCACTGATGGCACAGGGCAAGGTACTCCCTTATTTAGATATTCCATTCCAGCACGCTAGTCCGACCTTATTGCGCAAAATGCGCCGCCCAGGTCAAGTGGAAAGAACCCTGGAACGGATTAAAGAATGGCGTGAACAAGTGCCTAATCTCACTATTCGATCGACCTTTATTGTTGGGTTCCCCGGTGAAACTGAAGATGATTTCCAACAATTGCTCGATTTCTTGACTGAAGCACAGCTTGATCGCGTAGGTTGTTTTCAATATTCTCCGGTCGAAGGTGCGAAAGCGAACGAACTGCCCGATCATGTACCTGATAATATCAAGCAAGAACGTTATGATCGCTTTATGCAGTTACAACAAGGTATTTCTACCGAGCGTTTGAAGCTGAAAGTAGGGCAGACTCTGCAAGTATTGATCGACGAAGTTGATGATGAAGGTGCGATTGGCCGCAGCTTTGCAGATGCACCAGAAATCGATGGCTGTGTTTATTTGAACGGCGAAGAAAATGTAAAACCGGGTGATGTGGTGAGCGTGTTGATCGAGCATTCGGATGAATATGATTTGTGGGGCACCAAAGTAAGTTAGTTATTAACAACCTAAATTTTTTATGTGAATGATCCGGGAGTTAGTTAAGCGTGAGTATTATTAATTCCAGCAAAGATTTTCTGCTCTATCCTTATCGAAACAAACCCCTGCGGTTTTTAATTATTTTTTTTGCGGTATTATTTTTATTGTATGTGGCACTGGCTTACACGCTAGTGCCATTTTTGTTAACGAAAGCAATAAAAGATAACTACTATCAGGCAACAGGTCATCAATTACAAAGTAATAAGCTGACATTTAATCCGTTTAAATACACACTGGCAATTCATCAGCTAAAAGACTCTGCAAATTTATGGCAAGCTGAAAGTGTGAATGTTGAAATGGAACTCATGCAATCTATTCGCCATTCAATTCTGGTAGTTGACGAAATTAATATTCGTCAACTCGTTGCCAATCCACATCAGCTTGAAAATGGTGCGTGGAATTTTGATGATGTGTTAAAGCATGTCGCCGCTGCCAGTAAAAAATCCACGACTAAAAAAACATCTACTAATGATGCGCCTGTCTTAATTAAAAAAATTACTATTAATAATGCGGCTATTAATTCCAATGTGCTTGCATTAAACAATTTGTCTCTGGCTGTTGCGCCGTTGAATATCACTTTAAACAATATTGATTTACAGGGTAAACATCCTGCAACTCTTGCGACACTATCCTTGAATACCAGTATTAATAAAAACACACCGCTGGAAATTAAAGGCAGTGTTAATCCACATTCTTTGCAAGCGGAGTTGGATATTGCTATCAGTGCCATACCTTTTATGTGGTTTAACACTGCGCTTAAACCTTATTTTGCACTTGAAGTATTGGATGGTTCAATCGCAACTCAATCGCATATTTCATTTAGCGATGGCGTGGTAAAAAATATTCTAAGCAGTGGTCAAATTACTAATTTGAAGTTGCGCCCAGCAAATATCGAACAGGATGTTGTTAAGTGGAAAGCGATTGCATGGAGCAGTGCTGCTATAGCCATGAATGAAAAATCCATTCAAGTGCCCTTGATTAGTATTGATGGGTTTGATGGGCAATTTATTATTCATAAAGATCGTACCAATAATATTCAGGCGATGCTCCTTAAACCCATAGCACCTGAATTAACACAACCCAGTTCACCTACCTCGGGCGCCAACGCAACTGATCCAATTGCTGCGGTGCCCTGGAAGTTTGCGATTGATCGCGTAGCAATTAACAATGCGGCAGTAGGTTTTTATGATCAATCATTAACGCCGTCATTTATGGCAATTGTTCAGCAGTTTAGTGGTGATATCACTCATATTTCGAATGATGAACAGCAAACGGCAATAATTAATTTAATCGGTAACGTAGATGGAACTGCGCCGGTACATTTAAGTGGAGAAGCAAAACCATTTATGGCGATGCCACAGGCAGATGTGTTGTTTAGTTTTGAAAAAATGGACATGGGTGCTTTATCACCCTATTCAGCTGAGTATGCTGGCTGGCGCATCAAAAAAGGTCTGTTAAGCGTTGACTTGCGTTACCGCTACGAGAAGGGCCTCATTGTTGGTAAAAATCATGTGGTGATTGATCATCTGGTATTTGGTGAAAAAGTTCGCAGCCCTCATACCATTGATATTCCATTGCGGCTCGGGCTTGCTTTACTCACGGATGAGCATGGTATTGCTGTATTTGATGCTGATATTTCCGGTGATTTCAGCAACCCAAATTTTAATATAGGTGCGCTAATTATGCGCGCTTTGCGCAACAGCTTCAAAAAAATTATCACTTCACCCTTCCGCTTTTTAAGTAATTTGATTCACAGCAACGAAGATTTAGGGCGCATTGAGTTTACGCATGGTGAGTCGCAATTAAGTGAGCAGGCTATCAATAAATTAACACTTTTACGTGATGCCTTAAAAAAACGTCCTGCAATGCGTTTAAGTATTCAGGGTTTATATGATGCGGATATGGATGAAAATGCACTTAAAGAAGAGCAAGTAAAAAGTCTATTACAGAAACAAGGTGTAACACCCGAGGAAAACAAAAACCACAATGCTTCATGGGAGCATGCTGTAACATTGTTTTATCGGACGCAAGCGGCAATGACCCCAGGTTTAACTAAAGCTAGTGCGTCAGCGGAAGAAAAATTTCAAGACTTGGTGGCGATACAGGTAGTAACTCCCGAACGATTGGAGCGGCTAGCACATGAGCGAGCCTTAGCTGTTAAACAATATTTGGTTTTACAGTTAGGTGCTGTCAGTGACAACTTGTTTCTGAATGCAGAGATTGGGTGCGCCGCTGCCAATAAATGCTCAAGTAGTGCGGTTGTGTTTACACTGGAAAATTGATGAAGGTGTTCTACTCTTATTTAATCGCAAGCGAGGGTTAAATTCCCTGTGACTTGCCACGAAATAGATTTTTGGAACAAAAATATACCTCGCTGTTCGCGGCGAGGTGTTTAATTTAAACTGCGGTGAGCTTGGCAATGGAACAAATTGTTCATAATCCATCGAAAAAGTGTTTTCTATTAGAGATGGATGGTGCAGAAGCCATTTTGCAATACCAACTGCTTGAACAAGAAAATAGCCATATTATTGTGATCGACTTTAATAGCACTTTTGTACCGCCAGAATTTCGCGGCAAAGGGTTGGCAGAAAAATTGGTGCGTATGGCATAAAATGGGCAAAAGAGCAGGGCTATGAATTACAGGCCAGCTGTTGGTATGCGGCTAAATTTATTCGTTAATTGGTTTTGCAGTTTTCGTTTTTCATTGAAGGAAGCTTTACTATGCGAACATTACACAATCATCGAGGCTTTACGCTTATTGAAATGCTAGTGGTGGTTTCTCTTATTGCTATTCTAAGTTTGCTTGCATTACCATCTGCAGAACCTACGATCGCGCGCAAACAGGTATTGGAGTCGCTTGATTTAATTGAAGACTATAAAAAAGGTGTGACTGCTTACTTCAAGGCTACACTTAATTTTCCTAAAGATAACGTTGAAGCTGCTATTCCTAAACCGGAATATTTAATTGGAAATTATGTGGATAAAATTGAACTGGAAAACGGTGCATTTCATATTCACTTTGGCCGTAAGGCGCATCCATCTATTAAAGATAAAATTCTTACTGTGAGGCCTGTTGTTGTTAAAGGTTCACCGGAAAGTCCTATGTCGTGGATTTGTGGCTACTCAGCAGTTCCGGATGGAATGTTGGCGGCGAGTGTGGATAAAACAACCGTTGATCCAAAGTTCATACCTCCATCTTGCCGCAATCTGTCTCCCTCAAAATGAAAAAATTTATTGTTTTTCTGGTGATATTAGTCGTATTTCAGCACTGGAATCAAATCAAAAATACTTTCAGTCCACCTCCTGATTTTTCCGCAATGCATCCGGAAGGTGTTGTGCTCTATAGCACCTCATGGTGTGGATACTGTAAAATGACGCGTGAATTTTTTAAAGAAAATAAAATCGCTTTTGTGGAGTACGATATTGAAACTTCTGCAGAGGGAAAAGCACAATACAATCGACTGAATGGCCAAGGTATACCTGTCGTGGTAATCCATGGTGAGGTGATTGGTGGTTACGATCCGGCTGAAATGCAACGTCTGTTGCAGTTATAAAATTGAACAATTCGCTTTAGATAGTAACGCGCACTTTAGCAGTGAGCGTTACCGGTAAAATTATTTGCATATGCCAGGTTATTCATACATACCAGGTTATTCATACATACAGAGATAAGAAGTTTCTACATCAGCAGTCACTTTAAAGCGTTGGTTGGCGGCAACAATGAAAGTTTGGCCTTGTGTAAAGGTTTCAGCTATATCGCTCCCGGGTAATATAACTGTTAGGCGGCCACTCACAACTGTCATGTATTCCTTTTGGCTGGTACCGAACTCATAATCACCTTGTGCCATCACACCAACAGTAGCAGGAAGTGTTTCAGTTTGAAACGCAATGGATTTAACCGCGCCGTTGAAGTATTCGTTAACTTTAAACATGGGGAATCTCCGCAATAGGTTAAGGAAATTTTTGGCTGATGACTGAATGGCCAAAAGCTTATGTTGCATAGAAAGTGTATATGCATAAAAAAGGCCGCATTTTCATGCGGCCTTTTTATCTTAATTTGGCTCCGCCTGCTGGACTCGAACCAGCGACCCAATGATTAACAGTCATTTGCTCTACCGACTGAGCTAAGGCGGAACGGTAACTTCCTGTTCGGAAGAGGTGCGCATCATATAGGTGGGTGTTTACTTGGTCAACCCTTTCAGCTAAAAAAATCATCCAAATAGGGGTGGTTGGTTATTAAATCCACAAGCAGTATTAGCAGTGTCCGGTTTGTTGAATTGCGCTTAATGAATACGTAATTCTATGACTTTAAAACTTTTATTCTGTGCAATTACCTTAACGACTTGAAAATGAGGCTGCGCTTTTTTTTCTAAAGGAATAAATTGGTTAACGACAAAGTAAGCAACACCTTGGGGTGCGAGTAATTTTTTTGCGCTAAATAAAAATTTATCGGTTAAATCGCCATCGATATTGAAGCCCTGATGAAAGGGGGGGTTGCACAAAATCAAATCAAATTTACGATTAATCGTAACACCCGCATCGCTTGCAAGAATCTCTGCAGCCAAGCCAAATTGTGTGCAATTTTGCTTAGCACTAATAAGTGCGGCCGCATTGTTATCGGTCAATACGCGATTGATGATGGGTAGGTGTTGGCTTGCAATACTTAAGAAGCCATAACCGCAACCTAAATCTAAACAGTGTTCGATATTGCTGGTTTTGTTGGTAAATATATTGTTTATTTCATCGATTAAAAATTTACTGCCTTGATCTATTTTATCCCAACCGAACTGCCCCGGTTTGCTGTAAATAAATTGTTTATTAAAATTTATGCAGGCACGCAGTTCAACGTAATTGTTATCATCCAGAACTGTAGTCGATAGTGAAAAAGGTCTTTGATTTTTATGTAATTGACTGCTGTAATTTGGGCCGTCTTTCTGGATTTTTTTTTCACTGCCCAATAATAAACCTG
Organism: Gammaproteobacteria bacterium; assembly: GCA_025362015.1. Lineage (GTDB taxonomy): Bacteria > Pseudomonadota > Gammaproteobacteria > Pseudomonadales > Cellvibrionaceae > Cellvibrio. Next base: position 8,886 of record JANYIO010000176.1, read on the forward strand.
CTTTTTCGATATAAGTTTTTATACCTTCGTTTTTTTGGCCACTTAAATACAATATACCTTGCGGCTTGAGAATTCTTAATGCTTCATTGATGAGGTGATGAACAATCGCTTTTTCTTTGGAAATACGATAAAAAAAATGATCCACACTGTTATCTGCTATCTGGCTAAGGTCAAAGTCGTTAAAGTGACTATCAAATCCTAATTTCCTGGCGTGTTCTGCTATATCGTAGCGATTGCTGATAAATAATGGTTTGCGCGGCCAGAGATGTGTATCCGCTATTTGATGTAAAGCATTTTCATCGCAGCACCACAGGTTATTGCCTTGGGTACTACGTTGTATTTGTTGTGTAATCCATTGGTTTGAAAGGTCAATCATTGCTACAACCTGTTAGTTAAAACTGGAAATTTCAATGTCAGTTAAATGGCGATATTCACCGGGGTTCAGTTGTGCGTCCAGTAGAATATTGCCAATACTCTCGCGATGTAACGCAATCACATTATTGCCGGCTGCGGCAAACATTCGTTTTACCTGGTGATATTTTCCTTCTTTAATTTCCAGTCGTGCCTGGTGCGAATTAACCAGCGTTAAATGTGCGGGCAGTGTTAATTTTGTTTCGCCGCGTAATAAAACTCCTTCAGCAAACATGGAGGCAGTGGCGTCGCTAATGGAATCAGTTGTTGTAACAAAATAACATTTACTGCATGATTTGTTGGGCGAGGTTAGTAGGTGGTTCCATTGCCCATCATCTGTTAAGAGCACTAGGCCCGTGGTATCTAAATCCAGACGCCCTGCAATTTGCAGGCTTTCTTTGCGCGGTATATCGATTAAATCCAACACCGTTGGATGCTCGCTGTCGGTGTTGGCGCAGACATAACCTGCAGGTTTATGAAGCATAATATAGCGTGTTTGTGTTGCGGTAATAATTTCGCCGTTTAATATAATTACATCGCTGTCATCCATGCTCGCGTTAGTTTTGTTGATGGTTTCGCCGTTGCATGTCACCAAGCCTCTTTTTATGGCAACGTGAATAAGAGTGCGACTTAAGTCAGAATTGTTGCCGATAAATTTATCGATACGCATAATTTATTGTTACTAATGTTTGGGTTTATAGTAAATAAAAACAGGTGCTAATAAGCACCTGTTTTTTTTAATTTTTCAGAGAATAACTAATCATTATTTTCAATGATGCAGGGCTTTAATTTTCTTCTCGCCAGAATCCACAGTTTGATAAATCAGCGTGTTAATGGTCATTGGGCCTACACCGCCTGGCACTGGCGTATAAGCTGTTACGCGATTAAGTAGTGGTGCCAATTCTATATCGCCTACACCGCCAGGATGGTAGCCAGCATCAACCACCACGGCACCATCTTTAATCCATTCAGCTTTAATAAATTCGGGCTTGCCCACAGCGCCAACAATGATATCCGCTTGCTTAATTAATTCTGGTAAATTTTTGGTGCGCGAGTGACAAATAGTAACGGTGGCATTTGCATTTAATAACATTAGCGCCATTGGTTTGCCCAGAATAGGGCTGCGTCCAACTACAACTGCATGTTTGCCGCTGAGTTCAATATTATAAGCTTCCAGCAAGCGCATAATACCTTTTGGGGTTGCACAACCATAAGCTTCTTCGCCCATGCTCATGCGTCCAAAACCTAGGCAGGTTACGCCGTCAACATCTTTTGCTGCGCTAATAGCGTCAAAACATAAACGCTCATCAATTTGCTCTGGTACAGGATGCTGTAAAAGAATGCCATGCACATTGGGATTGTTATTTAATTCTTCAATTTTGCAAAGTAATTCTGCGGTTGTTGTTGTTGCAGGCATCTCAACTTTTAGTGAGCCCATTCCAACGCGTGTACAGGCATTGCCTTTCATTTTTACGTAAGTAGCTGATGCTGGATCATCCCCCACTAAAATAGTTGCCAAAATAGGTGTTTGGCCTTGGCTACTTTGTTTTAGGGTTGCTACACGAAGCGTTAATTCTTGTTCAGTTTTTGCGGCAATTGCTTTGCCATCAAGAATTAATGCAGAAAAAATAGGGGTAGTGGCAGTCACAGAAAAACTCCAGAAGGAATATAAAAAAGTGATTGGCATTTTCACACAGCGGGTGGCGCTATCCAAGTGCCGAAGCAGCTGACGTGGAGTAATTAAGCCGAGGGATTCTACTTCAATAAATGGGGTGGCTGATGGGGATCGAACCCACGACCACAGGAATCACAATCCTGGGCTCTACCGACTGAGCTACAGCCACCGTAGCGTTTAAAACTTTGTTGAAATGGGCATTGAACTAGCCCTGAATGGTGCGCCCGGCAGGGCTCGAACCTGCGACCACCCGCTTAGAAGGCGGGTGCTCTATCCAGCTGAGCTACGGGCGCCGTACTGGAATGAACCCTTGGGGTTACATGAAAATGGTCGGAGTGGAGGGATTCGAACCCCCGACATTCTGCTCCCAAAGCAGACGCGCTACCGGGCTGCGCTACACTCCGAAACCTTGAGATGCTCAGCATTTCAAGTGGTGCGCATGATATCCATGGGCATCCGGCGCGTCAACGAGAAAATGTGAAAAATTCAATTTATTCGAGGGGTTAGCCGTTTTGCTTGCACTCTTCAGGAATTCTACAAGAAGCCTTTCATTGTTTCGCAGCGAACTTTTTAACAGTTTCTAGCGGACTCTAAGTAGTTTTATCATTAAGTTGTATGGTTAATAAGCGGAATGAATAGTTTTACTTGTTTCAATGCATCTCTCTGTTCAAAATGAGCGCTTTAAGTTATGGAATCGGAGTTTCTATGCGTGACAAGTCAGCCAGTGATGCGATGAGATTAGGTATGCGGCGTTTGGCTTCTGGTGTGTGTGTGATTTCTGCACGTATTGCCGGAGAGAGTTTTGCAATGACTGCCTCTTCAGTTACTTCAGTTTCGGATGATCCTGCATCTTTACTTGTCTGTATTAATAAAATGGTTTCACAGCAAGAGTACTTCTCAACTCAGGGAAGTGTTTTTGCGGTTAATGTTTTGAGTGAAGAGCATCAAGCTATATCCAATTTATGTGCAGGGCGTGAGCCTGGTCGAAATAGGTTTAGTTTGGGGGATTGGCAGCAAGATATGCCATCACCTTACCTGGCGGACGCGCAAGCAGTCTTTTATTGCGAAACTGACATGTTTATTAGTTACGGCACCCATCAAATAGTAATAGCTCATATAAAAACCATTCAGGTAGGTCAAAATGCATTTGCTCCTTTGTTGTACGCCAATGGCAACTATGGCCGTTTTATACACACATGATGCTTACAATGCCGATTTAAATTAAATAGCAAGTTTTTGACAGTAAAAAAATATTCACAAAAAATAAATCGTAAATTAACTTGCATTGTAAAACTTTTATTTCTACAAAGGATTTGCGGTTAATAACCACTAACCTTTTATGCACATCTACCGCGCATTGTTCGAGTGCTGAACAAAAAAGCAAATTTGAAAACAAAAAAGTTTATTTGATGCATATAAAACAGTCTAACATATTGATAAATAACGAAATAATTGATAAGGTTAAAAAATAACCAATCTAAGGTGTGGTCAGATTTAATAAGGGTTTGCTCCTGTTTCCCAAAATCTATCCACTAAGTTATCCACAGAAAATGTGGACAATTTTATGATGAAGAAATTTGTGCAATAAAGTTACAGTTATGATTTTGTATAACCTTTTTGCACTTAAAAAGTACAAAATAATTTAATTTTGTACTTACATATGGCCAGGTTTTTATTATGACAACACGTTTAACAGTTGCAGTCTTAGGTGGTGGAAGTTTCGGCACAGCGATTGCAAATATTATTAGCCACAATCAGCATAAAACTTACCTATGGATGCGTTTGGCAGAGCGTGCGGCGGCTTGTGAAAGCGCGCGCGAAAATATTCATTACCTGCCGGGTTATCGTTTGGCGGATAACCTGATAATTACTGCAGATTTAGTCACAGCCGTTAGTGAAAGCGATCTTGTGTTCGTATCAATTCCAAGCCACTCATTTCGTGCGGTTACACGCAGCATCAGTACGTTGCTGCGTCCTGATGCCATTGTGGTAAGTACTGCCAAGGGAATTGAGCCAAAAGGTTTTACCCTCATGAGCCAAATTCTGGAACAAGAATTACCAAATCATCCCATTGGGGTTTTAAGTGGTCCCAATTTCGCTAAAGAAATTGTTAAGCAACAGCAGACTGGTACTGTTATCGCCAGCGAAAGTGAGCGGGTGATCAACTGCGTACAGCAAACACTGTGTTCAGCAACATTTCGCGTTTATGCGAACCATGATCGTTACGGAGTTGAGCTCGGTGGCGCATTAAAAAATATTTACGCTATTATTTGTGGAATGGCAGCTGCTTTGGGCGCAGGTCAAAATACACAAGCTATGTTGCTAACACGCAGTCTTGCGGAGATGGGGCGCTTTGCTCATATTATGGGTGCGAACCCAATGACATTTTTAGGCTTGGCCGGAGTGGGTGATTTAATTTTAACTTGCACCTCGGATTTAAGTCGTAACTATCGCGTTGGCTTTGCGCTGGGTCAGGGCAAACCGCTGGAAGAAATTGTGGCTGCCTTGGGGCAGGTTGCCGAGGGTATTAACACACTTAAACAAGTTAAACAAAAAGCAGACGAACTTGGCGTATATATGCCTCTGGTTTCTGGTCTGCATGGCATACTGTTTGAACACAAAGCCATTGCCGAGGTTGCGCGCAGTTTAATGTTGGGTGAACAAAATACTGATGTTGATTACATGGGAGTCTAATGATGGATAGAGAACAGCTTAAGTCGAATTTAAAATCCAGCAAACATTGGTTGCGTCTTGTTTTTATGCTGATATTTGCGGCGATTTTACAGCTCGCTAGTATTGCAATGTGGATGTTGGTAATTGCACAATTTCTTTTTTCGTTATTTACGGGAGAGGATAATATCAATTTACGCAAATTTGGTAATTCGCTTTCTGCTTACATTTTTCATACATTAAAATTCCTGAGTTATAACAGTGAAGAAAAGCCATTTCCTTTTTCCGATTGGCCGGTCATAAAAGAATCGTTGGAAACATAAAATGCAAGTTTATATTTTGCGCCACGGTCAGGCAGAGCCACAACAAACAACCGACGAAGCTCGTAATTTAACAGCTAAGGGTCGTGCCGATATTGCTAGCATTACTCGCGCTGTAACTGATTTAAAATCAGTACAACAAATTTGGGTCAGTTCGTTGGTTCGTGCGCAGCAAACAGCGCAAATAGCAGGTGATTTTTTAGCGCATCAAGGTGTCAATATCCCACTAAAAGCAACGGATTTACTGATGCCTGAAGGAGCGCCCTCTCTATTGTTTGATGCATTGCAAAATGTGCAACTTGAATCCATTTTATTGGTAAGCCATCAACCACTTGTGGGGCAGGTTATTGATTTGTTATGCGGCAGTTATAGTGGCTATCACCCAATGAATACAAGTTCAATGGCGTGTGTGGATTGCGAAATAGTGGCCGCAAAAATGGGTAAACTTCGGTGGTTGAGACATGTAGATGAACAATAAAGATTTATTGATTCATAGTTATCCAAAACAGTTATCTTTTGATATTGATGGTTTGCATTTTGCAGCGCAAGAGTGGGGCGAAGCAGGGCAATTACCGGTGCTTGCTTTACACGGTTGGCTCGATAATTCTGCCAGCTTTGTCGCGCTCGCATCTAAATTAAAAAATATCCATCTAATTGCCGTTGATATGGCGGGGCACGGCCACAGTAGTCATCGTCATGGCGCGGCACCCTATAATATTTGGGAGGATGTGGCGGAAATATTTGCGATAGCCGATCAATTGGGTTGGCAAGAGTTTGCCTTGCTGGGACATTCGCGTGGAGGAATTATTGCCACCATTGCAGCAGGTACTTTTTCCAAGCGAATTACCCATTTGGCATTAATTGAAGGCATTATGCCTGAGCCTACGCGTGCGGAGGATGCGCCCAAGCAATTGGCTCTTTCTATTAAAGGCGTTAAGGCACAATCTGAAAAACCTCTTTCATTGTATGCTGATCTTGCAAGTGCTATTGCAGCACGTGAACGCGGGATGTTTCCGTTAAGTTATGACGCTGCTAAAGTATTAACTGAGCGCGGTTTAAAAGCTATCCCCGGTGGTTTTAGTTGGAGTACTGATCAACGTTTGCTGGCGCCGTCAGCGGTTAAATATATTCCTGAACAAATGGCTGCTTTTATTGCACAAATAAAAGCACCGATAAAATTGATTATGGGCGACGAGGGAATGCCAAAACTTTTCCCGTTGTACACGACTTATCTTAAAAAATTTCCGCAAATAGATGTTCATATTCTCCCTGGTAATCATCACCTGCATATGGAATTAGGGGTGGATGCGGTTGCAGAAATATTTAATGAACTTTTTGCACCGAGACCATAAATGAAATTTTTCGTATGTGTATTGACTTTATGTATGGCACTGGTATCTGTCAGTGCCATTTCTGCTGTGGATTTAAAACTACAGCCTTATCCTAATGCTCGTGAAGTTAATCACAGCAATACTGTCGCATCGGATTATTTATTGGCATTAGGGAGTTACAAAAAAGTAGATGGAAATTGGATGGTCGATAGATCCCAGCGCTTAAGTGGTACATTAGAACGAATCACATTTGAATTGCCCGCTGATCATAATGCTGAAGATGGCTTTAGTTTTTATAAAGAACAGCTTGATAAATATAATTTGCGTGAACTGTTTCATTGTAAAGCGCGTGATTGCGGCACGAGTAATAGTTGGGCGAATAATCATTTTAAAATTATTCAACTTTATGGTCTTGATCAATACCAGTTTTGTGCCGCTTACGAAATTACGAATGCTAATGAGAAGCCATTTTATGTTGTGCTCTACGCAGTTATGCGTGGTAATAAACGGGCTTATGTACAGTTAGAGATTTTGCACGTCGATAAAGTAGATGATGTCGGCGTAGCCTCTAGTCCGGAAACCTTATTGAAATTAATAACCTTGAATGGTTATTTTGTGTTTCCTGATTTTGCGGTTAAAGATGTTCAATCATCTGCACTATTGCAAGATAAAACAGCTCAGGCACAAGGTAAAGCAACTCAGGTACAAGCTAAGGCAGGAGAGCCGCAAGTTAAGACCGAAGAACTGCAAGTTAAATCTGCACATGTGCAAGCATTGGCAAACTTACTTAATTTGCAGCCGGCAATCACCATAGCTTTAGTTGGCCATGACTACTCTGCAATTTCACTTGAGCAACAGCAACTAGCCTCAAAAAAATACGCGGAGCAAATTAAAGCAGCTTTGGTGACACAAGGAATAGATCCAAAACGTGTGCAAACGTTTGGTGTAGGCAGCCTAGCCCCGGCGGGGCGTGGTGATAGAGATGTGCGCGTAGAAGTCGTAAAAATAAATAAATAAATAATTTTAATTTTTATGGAAGAGTATTTTTATTTTACCAAGCTCTTTATTTTACTAAACTTTTTATTTCACCAAAGATAGAAATTCCATTCGCGTTGCTTGATTACTGCGAAAAGTTCCGAGCATCGCCGATGTTTTCATCGACGAGTTTTGTTTCTCAACACCGCGCATCATCATACACATGTGTTTAGCTTCAATAATAACGCCAACACCGGAAGCTCCCGTTATTTTTTGGATAGATTCGGCGATCTGCAAAGTAAGCTGTTCTTGAATTTGTAACCGACGCGCGAACATATCCACGATCCGTGCAATTTTTGATAAGCCTACAACCATACCTGTAGGAATATAAGCAACATGTGCTTTGCCGATAAAAGGCAGCATGTGATGTTCGCAGAGCGAGTAAAGCTCAATATCTTTAACGATAATCATTTCATTGGAATCAGACGGAAAGAGCGCACCATTGACTACATCGTCAAGCGTTTGCTGATAGCCCCGCGTTAAAAATTGAAATGCCTTTGCCGCGCGTGCCGGCGTATCAATGAGGCCAGGGCGGGTTAAATCTTCACCAACACCGGCGATGATATTTGCAAAATGTTCTTTCATGGATAATCCTCATGGCGGCAGCTATTGGCGCGCCTTAATTACAATCAATAACAATTGGCTTAGTTTACATTTTCTGCAATTCAATTTATATAAAGTTTCATTCTCTATGCGCTGTTTCGGTAGAATAGCCCTACAATTTTTTAATGAGTTATGCCTATGTCCTTAATTCAGTCCACTATTGTTCCGTCCTCTATTTGCGATGAGCTATTTACGGTGCGCGACTTTATTCGTTGGGGTGTGAGTGAATTTAATTCGGCTAAATTGTTTTTTGGTCACGGCACCGACAATCGTTGGGATGAAGCTGAACAGCTGGTGCTGCATGCGATTCATTTGCAGCCACCTTTGAGCGAAGAATGGCTCGATGCGCGTTTAACCCGTGCCGAGCGCGAAAGGGTGCTGATGAATTTACAGCGGCGCATTGATGAACGTATTCCAGCTGCCTATATCACTGGTCAAGCTTGGTTTGCGGGTCTGCCGTTCATAGTGGATGAACGGGTATTGGTGCCGCGCTCACCTATAGGTGAGCTGATTGAGCAGCAATTTGAACCTTGGTTGCGCACTGAGCCACAGCAGATCCTTGATCTCTGTACTGGCAGCGGTTGTATTGGCATCGCTTGTGCCTATTTTTTCCCCGAGGCTGAGGTGCAATTAAGCGATATTTCGTTTGATGCGCTGGCGGTTGCAGAGGAAAATATTCAGCAACATGGCTTGGAAGAGCGTGTATTTGCGATTCAGTCTGATTTGTTTAGCAACTTGGCTGGACAAAAATTTGATTTAATTGTCTCTAATCCGCCCTATGTAGACGCTGATGATTTGGCGACCATGCCCGATGAATATCACGCCGAACCAGAAATTGGCTTGGCCTCGGGTGAAGATGGTTTGGATTTCACGCGCCGCTTACTGCGCGAAGCGAGTGATTATTTAATGGATGATGGCGTGTTGATTGTAGAAGTAGGGAATTCCTGGGTTGCGCTTGAAGCGGCTTATCCAGAATTGCCCTTTAGCTGGATTGAATTTAAGCGTGGTGGGCATGGAGTGTTTATGTTAACGCGACAAGATTTAATGACTGCGCGTGAGTCTGGTATTTTTTAAGTAGGCTTACTAGATATGCACATTAAAGAATAGTCTTCCATGCAAGACACGCCGTAAATATATCCCTATAGGCTCGAATCGGCATCCATGCCTCATACGGTCTTGCATGAAAGGCTATTCTTTATTTTCGCCCTGCTAATAACTCACGTATAATTCACATACTTTTTAAATTATTTGTATAGAGAACATTATGTCTGGTAATACTTACGGCAAATTATTTACGGTTACTTCTTTTGGTGAGAGTCACGGTCTTGCGTTGGGCTGTATTGTGGATGGTTGCCCACCGGGATTAGCCTTAACCGAAGCTGATCTACAAATCGATTTAAATCGCCGCAAGCCCGGTCAATCGCGGTTTACTACCCAGCGCCAGGAAGATGATTTGGTGAAAATTCTCTCTGGCGTATTTGAAGGTAAAACCACAGGGACTCCCATTGGTTTGATTATTGAAAACACTGATCAACGCTCAAAAGATTATTCCAATATTAAAGATCAATTTCGCCCTGCGCATGCAGATTACACCTACATGCAAAAATACGGTGTGCGTGATTATCGCGGCGGTGGCCGTTCTTCTGCGCGCGAAACTGCCATGCGCGTTGCCGCAGGTTCCATTGCTAAAAAATATCTCAAGAATTTTTACGGCATTCAAGTGCGCGGTTTTTTATCGCAGCTTGGTCCGATAAAAATTAATCCTACTGAAGTTGACGCGATCGATTGGGATCAAATTGAACAAAATCCTTTCTTCTGTCCTGACGCCAGCAAAGTAGCAGAAATGGAAGAGTATATGAAAGCGCTTAACAAAGAGGGCGATTCCATCGGTGCAAAAATTACCGTGATTGCCACCAATGTTCCGCCGGGTTTGGGTGAACCGATTTTCGATCGTTTGGATGCAGAAATTGCTCATGCGCTGATGAGTATTAATGCGGTAAAAGGTGTAGAAATTGGCGAAGGTTTTGCTGTTGTCGAACAAAAGGGTAGCAAGCATCGCGATGAAATGACACCAGAGGGCTTTCTCTCAAATAATGCTGGCGGAATTCTCGGTGGTATTTCTTCCGGTCAGGATATTATTGCCAATATCGCCTTAAAACCGACTTCAAGTTTACACATTCCTGGTCGCAGTGTGGATGTGCATGGCAATGCTGTAGAAGTCATTACCAAAGGCCGCCATGACCCTTGTGTGGGCATTCGTGCAACGCCTATTGCAGAAGCAATGCTGGCATTAGTATTGATGGATCATATGTTGCGTCAACGTGCGCAGAACGGTGGTGTGCATCATAGTGTTCCGGTAATACCTGCGACGGTTAAAAAATAAAAATTGCGCAGTGGGAGAGCAAATGAATTTAATCGCCAAAACGCCTAAACCACCTTATTACGTCGTAATTTTTTCTAATCATCGTACCGGCGTTGATGACGGCTATGAAGTTACTGCTTTGCGGATGATTGAACTTGCCGCGCAGCAGCCCGGATTTTTAGGTGTAGAGTCAGTTAGAGAAAATCTGGGTATTACTATTTCTTATTGGGCTGATCAGGAGTCCATTAAAATCTGGAAAACCAATGCTGAGCATCTAGTCGCACAAAGGCTTGGTCATGAGAAATGGTATAGTTCATTCAAAACCAGAATCGCTAAAGTTGAGCGCGACTATGAGTTTAATATTTTTATATAATCGTTTAGTTTTCGCTCCGCACATTACGATATGTTTCTATGCCTGATACTCATTCTAGTGCTCACCCCCTTCCTTATTGGCGCCTTTCCAGTTTTTACTTTTTCTATTTCGCGGTAGTTGGTTCGCTTACTCCTTATTGGGGCGTGTATTTAAAATCTCTCGGCTACAGCTCGAAAGATGTAGGTATTATTAGCGCTATTATTTTTACCTCGCGCATAATTGCACCCAATTTTTGGGGTTGGCTTGCGGACAAAACCCAACAACGCTTGCGAATTATTCGTCAGGGTAGTGCAATATCCTGCGTATTTTTTTCAGGTGTTTTAGTCAGCCACCATTATCCGTGGTTGGTCATCGTGATTAGTTGTTATGCTTTTTTTTGGCATGCTGTATTGCCGCAGTTTGAGGTGATAACACTGACTTATCTCGGTAGTCAGTATCAACGTTATAGCCAAATTCGTTTGTGGGGTTCAATAGGTTTTATCGTAGCCGTCGTTGGCTTGGGTTGGTTATTTCATTATTTTTCCATTCTTTTTTTGCCCATTGCCATGCTGAGTTTTTTGGTTTTGATTTGTTTGTCTAGTTTTTCACTCGGCGAAATTACGACACCTAAAAGAATTACAAATTCAACCGGATTTTTAAAGCTTGTAGGCCAGCCAGCTATCATTTGTTTTTTGCTCGCCAGTTTTCTACTGCAACTCAGTCATGGCCCTTACTACACTTTTTATAGTTTATATCTGCAAGAAAATTATGGTTATACCAGTATCGCCACGGGTTTATTATGGGCTCTGGGTGTCTTGGCAGAGGTTGCGATATTTTTAGTGATGCCAAAAATTATGCAAAGGTTTAATGTGCGTAATTTATTGTTAGTTAGTTTTTTGATAACAACAATTCGCTGGTGTTTAATTGGCTATTGTGCAAATTGGTTATGGGTGTTGTTATTTGCGCAGTTGCTGCATGCGTTTAGTTTTGGTGTTGCGCACGCGGCATCGATAGAAATTGTCCGCACACATTTTAAAGGCGCCCATCAAGGGCAGGGGCAAGCGCTTTACAGCTCTTTTAGTTTTGGTGCTGGCGGTGCGGTAGGGGCCTTAATGAGTGGGTTACTGTGGGATCAAAGTGCCAGCCTTACATTTTTAATCTCGAGTATGTCTGCATTTATCGCTTTCGTTATTGCTTATTTTGGACTACATTTAAGTAAAATCACTTCTCATCTCAAAGAGTACAAAGAGTAAGAGTTATGCAGAATTTAACGATTGCTTTAGTTCAACAGGAAATTGTTCCTAACGACCCGCACCATAATCTCCGCGCTTTTAGCAAAGCGATGGAACAACTCAGTAATGTGGATTTAATCATATTGCCTGAAGTTTTTACCACGGGCTTTTGTTCCAACGCGCGTAACTACGCTGAACAGGTGGACGGTGAAGCCTACCAATGGATGGCAAAACAAGCCCACAAATTAAATGCCGTAGTTACCGGAAGCCTGGTAGTAAAAGTAGGTGATACCCATTTTAATCGACTGGTATGGATGCGCCCCGATGGTAGCCATATCCATTACGACAAACGCCATTTATTTCGTATGGCCGGTGAACACGAACGTTATGCCAGCGGCAACGAACGTATTCTGGTCGAATTAAAAGGCTGGAAAATTTTGCCGCTTATTTGTTATGACTTACGCTTCCCGGTGTGGAGCCGCAATCGCAACGATTATGATCTTGCGCTCTATGTCGCTAACTGGCCAAGCGCCCGCGCTTTACATTGGAATCGTTTGTTGCAAGCGCGAGCCATTGAAAATTTAAGTTATGTTGCCGG
>JANYIO010000181.1 GCA_025362015.1 Gammaproteobacteria bacterium
TATGAAAAAAATCTACCTATCTGTACTGCTGTTAGCCTTTTGCGCACAACTGAGTTGCGCTGCCAGTTTTGATTGTGCCAAGGCCAGTACTGCTACTGAAAAGCTTATTTGTTCGGATGAAAAAGTTTCTGCATTAGATGCCCAGCTGGGGATGGCTTACAAAGCGGCGAGCGAAACGGCAGCCGATAAAGATGCATTCAAAACCCAGCAGCGTGATTGGTTGAAGCAAAAGCGTAATGCTTGCACAGATGCAGATTGTTTGGCACAGGCATATCAAGCGCGCATTGATGCTCTAACTAAAATCTCTTTAGGAGAAAATGGAATTTCAGCCTCCACATCAAATAGTCAAGCTAGCACTCCAATTGCATCCTCAAAAAAACCAGTACGAATAAGAGAGGGTGGTGAGTTCCCATTATGCAACGCTATTTTCAATTTATTTGCAGTAAAGAATAAAGCAAAAGAGTTAAGCCAATCGGTAGAGCCACTTTTAGCAATTAAAGGCGTAACTTTACCAGAATGGAAGGAAATTCCTTATGAGGAATATTTTTCTATTCTTAATCCCACTTATCCAAAAGATGAAAAATTAAAAAAATTCTATGATGATTTTATAAAAAAATATCCACATGTAAAAAGCTACAGAACAAAAATAAATTACGATAGTGAAGGTGCAGACGAGTATGCAATCAAAGTGGAGTCTGATGAAGGTGATGGGCTCTCACCAGTCTTTAATGTCTTACAAGATGAACACACTCTTTATAAGCATTATGAGTATCCACAAAGTTATCGGTTGTTTTTTTATAAAGGCGAAACGTATTTTATAGGTGCAAGTATGAGATCTATTGGTGTGTATAAGCCTGAACGATTTGATGAAAAAACTATTATTTTTAGCATGCCAACCATTTGTAATATTGAATAACTAATTTACCCAAGGAGCAACATCATGATCACTATTGCCAACCCAATTATCGACGTTACAGAATACAATCGTATTAAAGCCGCATGGCTTAAAGCCGCAGAAGGTACTTCAAATGGAGTTTATTTGGATAGTGTGGGTGTTGCTACTATTGGTATAGGGTGGAATATTTCTGACGACAGAAATTTAACCTTATTTATGCAAAATTCAAATGGTTTGAATATCAAACATCAAGGACAATCCGATGCAATTATGACCGATGCAGATTTTATTACATTAAGAAATACCATTCTTGCACTCACCAGCCAACGCTATACCGGAGGTGGTTTAATTAGCGGCACAGGTGCAGTAACAGCGCAAGAAACAAACCTGATTAACCAAATTAATACAGCAATGCAAGCATATCCTGCATTAGCCGGTAGAACATTTGCGTTTTCATCTGAAACAGCTCAAATAGCATTTTTAGATGCAGCAGGTGACACCTATGAAACGAAATTGCTTGCGCATTTGCGCAACACGTCACTTGCGGGTGGTGCGGTATTAGGTGCTACTGAAAATTTTCCTTATTCTTACGAACGTTTAGCCTTGTGGGATTTAACTTACAATGGCGGAGCAGGAATCATTGGCAAAGGGCTGAGGGCTGCGCTTATTAACAATGATCGCTTTACTGCCTGGTTTGAAATTCGTTATAACTCAAATGGTAATCTGAGTGCAGGATTAGCAAAACGGCGTTATGGTGAATCAGCGATGTTTGGTTTATACGGGCCGGGCGATAAAGCTTTACAAGCGCAACAAATAATTGATCATTTAAATGATCCCTGTACTGCAACAATTTATGGTACAGGATTAACGGTATTGCAATACATGATTGCCTACGAGAAATACCAACCTAGCGGATCACAAAATTTTTGGAAATATGCTGCTTATAATAAAGATCATGGTACAGGTGGTAGCGCTGATGCTTTGCATGATTACGCACCTGCAATAAATCCATTTGTGAATCAACTTGCCTTTCAAGATATTTTCAAACCAATAGCTGGTCAATTAATAGATCACTATTTGGATAGCCCAATTCCAAATCTTAGCGGCGTAGACTTTGCAAAAAATGGTCATTTTAACGGTGATGTTAATGTAGGTTTAGATATTGGCGGCATCATAAAACCGCAAGATTTAGATGTTGCAGGCAAAGATAAAAACGATTTACTCATCGCTACCGACAACACTAAAAATAATTCACTCAGCGGCGGCAAAGGAGATGATTTTTTAATTGGTGCTGCACTGGATGACACACTCGATGGTGGTGAAGGCAATGATATTTTATTTGGTAATGCCGGCGTAGATACCCTAACCGGCGGCGACGGTTATGATTTTCTGTATGGCGGAATGGGTAGCGACACCCTCGATGGTGACGCAGGTTCAGATCATCTTTACGGCGGCGACGGAACTTTTGCTACTGCGGATGGTAATGACACACTGAATGGCGGCGAAGGTAACGATATTCTTGAAGGCGGCACCGGCCTCGACACCTACAACTTCACCGGCACTAATTTCGGCCACGATATTATTATCGACAGCGACCACAACGGCACTATCAACATCAACGGCGCAACCCTCACCTTTACACAAAATGCCAAAGACGGTGATGTGTATAAAAATGAAAATTATCAAGCCATAAAAATTAACGAAGGCACCAGCACCACGTTAATTATTTCTTCACTCGCGAATCAAGCGAACAGCATCACGATAAATAATTGGGCGGACAATAGTTTTGGCAT
>JANYIO010000204.1 GCA_025362015.1 Gammaproteobacteria bacterium
AATAAAAATCGCATGGGCTTGCTCATCACCAGCCACGGCGGCGTCCCAAACAAGCTTTGCCAATTGCGCAACATAACTACGAGCGGAAGTGGTATTTCCATAAATTGCTGAGCACAAGTCAAGATCAGAGTCTAATGAAAAATGCTGGCGAATTATTTTATGCAGTGCACCGCGTCTTGTACGACCGTCGCTCATTTTGGAAAATAAATTTAAACCTTCGCGGGCAATCCAGTGTGCTGAACCTTCATCACTGAATAATTCGCCCCAGCCGCCAGCGCGGGCGTTTTTGCCGTTGTACTCGCCGTAAGCAATTGAGCCTGTACCGGCGATAACACTAATGCCATCTGAGCAGGCGAGTGAACCTGCCCAGCTGCAAATCATGTCATTGCCGCATTGGTAATTATTATTCGCTAAAAATGTGTGCGGTAAAGGATCAAATTTTTTCTGTAACAAACTATCTTCGCCATAGGCGGGCATTCCGAAAAAAGCATATTTTATCTCAGCGGATGTTGCGCCTGCTTTCGCCAATGCTTCTGCTGTTCCTTTCGCTAAAATGTCTGCAACACCTGTGATACCAATCTCAAGATGATAGGAACCGCTTTCCTGATGGTGCGCGCGAATATTACCTGCATTATCCACAAGGATAAATGCTGTTTTAGTTCCACCACCGTCAACACCTAAATACATATGATTTCTCTGAAGCATTATTTTTCTAATGGATAAATCGTTACGCCTTTTACAACGCGATTTACCGTTCCCGATATACTTGGCGTATCCGGTGTAATTCCGAGCGCAAGTGATTGCAGGAACGCAAACATCTGCGCGAAAACAATATAGGGCAGTGCTAGTTCAATGTCATTTTTTGTAGCGAGGCCACGCAAATAGATATTGCTGCTTTCCTGGTCTGTTTGTGCAATGTCATCTTTTGCACTCAATGCCAGCACCTGACCTGCACGATTGTCGGCACGCAGCTCGCGCAATAAATCCAAATCGTATTGGCGGGTATAAGGATCGTTGGATACAAATAAAACGACCAGCGTTTTTTCATTTACAATGGTTTTCGGGCCGTGACGGAACCCCAATGGTGAATCAAATAAACCTACCACTTGGCCATCGCTTAACTCCAATAGCTTTAACGCAGATTCCTGCGCGAGACCTTTTAATTCGTTGCTGCCAAGATATACCACGCGTTCAAATTTTTTGCTCACGAGATTATTTAAAATCGGCAAAGCATCACTTATTAGTCCTGTAGTAGCCGTGCTAATTGATGCAATGCTTGTTACCGATGAATCTATAAGGCCAAAAATACTCGCCGCCGATAAAAACATCGAGGTAAAACTTGAAGTCATCGCAAAACCGCGATCGTGGGTTTCATTCGGCAACAATAACAGCAATGAATTTTTTTGTTGCGCCGATTGTTTGTACAGATGACCATCTTCGTTACAGGTAATAATTAAATGATAAATTTTATTCACACTTTGATCAGCAAGATCAACGGCAGCCACACTTTCAGGACTATTGCCCGAGCGCGCAAAAGAAACTAACAAGGTCGGAATATCTTTTTGAAAATACCGTTGCGGACCGGAAACCAAATTGGTTGTCGAAATTGCTTCAACGCGTTGGTTTAATTTATTAAGCATTAAAGGCGCAAGACATTCGCCAATAAAAGCTGATGTGCCAGCACCAGTTAAAATAATACGCGAATTTTTATCAATCAAAATTGCTGCGAGAAATGCTGTTATTTCATCGTTGCGATTTTCCAGCAACGTTTGTACATCGCCCCAGACTCTTGGCTGTTGCACAATTTCGCGGGCGGTTAACAATCCGCTTTTATTTTCCAGCTCGCTTGCAGCTATTCCTAAAAACTTTTCGGTATTCGACATTTTACTTCTTCCTGTCACTAGCTTGCGGAGCACGCATTAATATATTGATTTAAAACATTGGCAACGCCGTCGATAAGAATTTCGGTTGGCTTATTGACGAGACGACCATCGCGAATCGCTGCATATTGCACGGGCAAATATTGACTGAGCAGTGTGAGCGGCACAGGTTCGCGCTCAAGATTGGACAACATAATCGCCTGTGCTTTTTGGATAGCCGGGTGCGGCCAGTAGTAGCGAATGCGGTCGCTCAAACTGAATTGCTTATCGAAATCCTGCCGCACTTCATCACAGTAATATTTTTTCCAATAATTGGGCTCTGCTGCCATCACTGCAAGCACAATATTTTTAAAATTCGAGCTGCGTTTATCGAGCCATTCAGTTTCAATATCCGCGAGTGCCCATAAAGTTTCGCGCAGCGCAAAAGTCACACCGGGGCCTACTTTTAAGATGGCAAAATGATCGCCGACAAGAGATTTTAAATTCGCCGGCGTTTGGTAATCCGTTGAATGGGCTTCATAAACCAGCGTTGGTTCTGATTCAATAAATTGACTCAGCTCAATCGCTTTTGCGGGACGATAATCAATAACTTTATGATGATCAAATTCAACACCCGGTTGCACAACTAAACCAACAACGCGCGACCATACACTACCCAGGCCAGCAGCCATAAATGCAATGCGATGCGCTTTAATTGTTGCGGCAGCAGCAACTGGAGTTGTCACACTTAACTCCTGTAAATCTTCGTGTGCCCCGCCGGGCACGGGCACTTCAGTACCGACGATATACACCGGCGCTTCACCCCCAACTTTTTGCCAGGCCGCTTCGGCTACGGCACACAAACGTGCAGCGCGTGACGCAACAACTTCATCAGGCAAAGGTACTGAATCATCTTTGCATGACATTGAACAATCGAGATGAATTTTGCGGAAACCTGCGCTGACATATTGTTCGATTAACACATCTGATTTTGCCATCGCCTCTTCTGCAATTTCGCCTTGCCAGCAATTGGGACCAAGGTGATCACCACCGAGTAATAATTGATTGAGTGGAAAGCCAACTGTCTCAGCAATATCTACCACGAACTGGCGAAACAAATCCGGCGTCATACCTGTGTAGCCGCCGAATTGGTTTACTTGATTGGAGGTAGCTTCAATCAGGATCGGAATATCTTTCCCCAACCCCACACGCAGTGCAGCTTCGATAACAATGGGATGCGCTGAGCAAACCGAATAAATGCCGATGGGTTGTCCGGCTTTATGTTTTTGCACTACGTCGAGAATAGCTTTCATGTAAAAAACTCCAAATAAATTTAGCGAGCGATTGATCAATGGGCAGACGCTTTAACGAATAGGCGCTAAAGGAACAGAATTAGGTTCTTCCGGTTGCAATGCGAGTAACAGCGCCGCGCAGAGCGAAAGTGCGATGCCCACCAGCTTGAAACCGGACGGCATTGAACCGGCAATCATCAAAGCAATAAGCGTCGTCAACAAAGGCGCGCCCGCATTCACCATGGGAGACACCACCAACGCTTTGCCTTTACGGAATGCGTACACCAGCAAAAGTGCGCCGATGGAATTTAAAATTTGCGTTATCGCAGCGAGATACGGGCCATCGAAATGTGTATTGATCGGCTGCGAGAAATCAGTCATCAAAAGTGCAACAGGAATTGTTAACAAGCCGCCGATCATCATGTAAAAGAAAATACTTTCTGCATCCATAGTCGCGTTGGCAAGCTTGATAAAATAGGCCTGAATTCCCCACGCCAGCAGAACACCGAAGGCGAGTACAAACCATAAACCGTAGGCTACTGAATCCGCGCCCGGCGAAGCGCCGCCCGGAGAATAGTCAAACAACGGCAAAGCGCAGAGCGCGAGCAAAATTCCCAACACACCGAATTTACCGGTGCGCTCTTTCAGCAAGAAAAAGGAGAGCACTATAGTGATTGCGGGTGACATGGAAATGATCGGGAAGATCAAATAAGTCGGGCCTTGTTTAACCGCGAAGAACAACACAAGCTGTCCACCCGCTCCGAGCAAACCAATGATCAATCCTAAAGTGATTGAGCGTAAATCGTGTTTGAGTTTCCAGTTCGCGCGATGCATGGCGAAGATCGCTGGCGGAATCATGGTGAGCGCCCAGACCACATAAACTAAGGTTTCCGGAAAGCCATGTTGCGTAGGCAATCCGGCGAACGCGCCCCAAACTCCCCAGAGCAACATGCTTGATAACGCAAACACTAACCAGCCTGATTTCATTAGGTTCTTCTCTTGTCGATCTTCGGGTGACTACTTACTATTTTGTGTTTTTTACTTAGCATCTTTCACTTCATACACACGTATTACTTTGGTTTCGTGGCTGATCACTTCGGCGGTGTACGGAATGTCGTAAGTGCCGAGATCAGCGTGCTGCCACAAGTCACGAATGCTGTATTTACTCCAGGGTAAATGTAGATCTTTGCGCAAACTCACTGTCATATCCGCTGTCGCGCTGCCGCGATTTAGCAAGGCGACCGCCCAGCTCCCATCGCTCAATTCTTTGGCGAAAATTTCCAAACCATTCACGCTGCTAATACGAGTTGCGGGCCTGCCAAGTGCATCCTGATTCAACGCAATCACTTCTTTATTGGTGAGAGTTTCTTTGGTGTAAGAATCCATGCTGCGAACATCTGTCCCCGTCAGCAAGGGGGAATCCATCATCGCCCACAAGCTGAAATGGGTACGATATTCGACGTTGGATGCACCTGCGCCGACGAGATCTTTGCTGCGTTTACCGGCGAGGCCGACGACCATCATGTCGTAGTCATTCCAGTGGCCGGGGCCTGCGTATTGCTCAAGGCCGACACCGCGATCGAGCATGTCCAGGATGTCGAAGTAGTAGCCTTCGCGATTGCCGGGATAGTCAAAGTCGTCCGACAAATCCTGCCCGATGCGCCAATGGTTGATGCCTAAATCCGCTGCCCATTCCCAAATATTGCCCCAGCCGCAGTGGCACGCGTGAAGCACAATGCCACGCTTTTGCGACATCAAGGCTTTAGACATATCGCCGAAGATGGTTTTCAACACAGGCACCGGTGCATCTTTGTGCGAGCAGCAGCTGTCGTATTTAAGGTGTTCAATACCCCAGCTTGCGAACATGGCTGCGTCCTGCTTTTCGTGACCTTCGCTACCGGTGTAACCCGCACAAGTCGTTTGGCCGGGGCCGGAATAAATCCCTAATTTCAAACCTTTGCTGTGGGCGTAATCGCTTAAATATTTGATGCCGCGCGGGAATTTAACCGGATCAAACTCCAACGGATATTTGTTGCGCGCGCCTTTGTAACGCTGCCAGCCATCGTCGAGATTCACGTAAGTGTAACCCGCATCGCGCATGCCGCTGCTGACGAAAGCATCGATGGTTTCAATCATCAACTGCTCGTTAATGTGTTCGGCAAAGTTGTTCCAGCTGCTCCAACCCATAGGCGGTGTAAGTGCTAAACCGTTGCTGATTTTCGGCTTTTTCGGAGCATCCGCAGCCATCGCACTGTTTACGCCAAGCGCTGGCAAAATCATCATTACGAGCAGAGCGATCAGATTTTTCCTATTCATAAACTCGCCTCTAAAAAATTACACCTAAAAAAGATTGCACCTAAAAAAAATTGCATCTAAAAATAAAATGAATAATTAAAATTTCATGCTCACGCCAGCAGAAACCGAACGACCCCAGGTTTCAAATCCATACGCGGCATCACTGCGGCCAAGGTTGGAACGGCTGATCGCATCGCTCAGATTTTTGCCTTCGATAAAAATATCCACACCGCCATCGAAGGAGTAAGTCGCCGATGCGGTGACCCACAACACCGGATCAACCTTGTCCGACAGACCCGCCACCGCATTATTGGTTTGGGTGAATTTGCTGGTGTAATCAAACGCAATTTGCGCGTTCAAACCATGCGCTTCATAAAGCAGAGCGATGGAGGACGCAGTTGGTGCCACACCTTCCAACTGACCGGTATATTTACCGGCGGAATAGGCTTTGGTATTGGTTTTTGTGAACTTCGCATTCACACCAAAGCCGTTATCAAAGAAATGCTGCAGGCCAATTTCGAGACCGAATACCTTAGCTTTGTCGCCATTAATCGGACGCACCACTGTGTACAAATAACCCGGCACGCCAATATCCACATGCTCGTCAGTTTGGCTGGTGATGAAGTTTTTGATTTGCTTCGCGAACACCGCACCAGTCAAGGCCGATTTGGGCGCGTAGTACCATTCAAGGGAAATATCCTGTTGCAAGGCCGTTGCCGGCTTTAGGTTTGGGTCACCGGCAATGGTGATTAAATAAGTACGATCCAGCGTGTTATCGGTACGTGTCGGGGCGAGCTTATCCAACGATGGCCGCGCCATGACTTCAGCGATTGCGGCACGGGCCACAAGAGTTGAATCTAACCAATAACCCAAGTTCACTGACGGCAACACTTTGGTGTAAGAACCATCCTGCGAAACGGGAACAGCGGGGCTGTAAGTAACCGTTGGGCTTGAGGTTGGAATATCCGGGGTTGGGTCATTAATCGCAATAATTTGGTTGATTGCGCTTTTCGATGTGGTCTCGGTATACACAACGCGCGCACCAAGATTGCCAAACCATTGCTCGCCCGCCAACTCAGCTTCAAGGTAGGCAGTCGTGGTTTTTTCGGAAACATTGTAAGAATTAGTCGGATCAATTACCGGCAAGGTTTTGGACGCATCGTAAACCTCGCCAGTAGGAATGCCATTAACGATCACTGGTTTACCGTCCAGCGCTTTCAACGAATTAAGATAGGCGGGAACATCAAACTTCACAAAGCTCGTGGGATATTTCCCTCCTGCGTTGCGCATAAAATTCGGCAGCTTCACGGTGCCCACCACATCCGCCCGTAAGGACGCAAAAGTCGTGTCGTACATATTGCAGTATTGGCAGGAACCGCCGGTCACATCGTTGCCGATAGAGTCGCGGGTCTTCTCGCGGTCGGTATCGTTCAGGCCGAAATTGAATGATGTCACCATGGAATCATGGAACGCATATTTGCCGTCAATCGCACCGCCGGTCACCGTATCCTTGATATCAGAGCCGGACAAACCAACGTAATGCAAACCATAATCGCTATTACCCAAATCACCGTGAGCGAGAGATGTCGCGAGATCGCGGCCATCTTCGAGCGTAACGTGAATACTCGGCAACGCATCCTTGTTTGCGCTGTAATAACCCGTGTTATGACCCGCAATACCCGACACCACGAAGGTATCTTTCCCGCCGGAATTACGCTCGGAGGTTGAGCGGTAAACATCACCGATTAACTTCAAATCATCAGTCGCATCCCACTCGCCCTTCCAGCCAAACTGCGCGGTATCCACTACGCGATGGTTGGTAATGGTGGCAATTTCAGGCGTTAAATCTTTTATCGTCATGCTGGTGACGAGGTGATTTTTTACCACCACATCAGACCAGCGACCTTCCGCGCTTTCCACGTAATAAGCTTGGCTATAGCCGACCTGCGGGGAGTTCAGACGGGTGAAAAGTGCATCCACTGTCATAGTGAAAGTGTCCGACGGCGCCCATTGATACACACCGGACACTGCATAACGCTTTTTCTTTTCGAACACTGAGCCGAAAGCAACGCAGCAGGAACCCAGCAGATTTTCTTCGTCTGCGGACAGCTGGCCATTAGCGTTCACATCGTAACTACCGGGGGAATCGGGGTTATAAGTTTGGTAATTGAGGGAATCAGTACGCACGGTTTTATCGGAATAGACGGCGCCGAGCAAAACGCCCATGGTTTCATCGGCGAAGGTGTTGCTCACCACGCCCGACAATTTGTAGCCGCTCTTTTCCGAGAGATCGTTGTACTCGCCTTCGCCGCGCAAAGATGCGTGAAAACCCGCCGCATCGAGTGGACGGGCAGATCTTAAATTCACCGAGCCGCCGATACTGCCTTCAATTTGCGATGCCTGCGCAGACTTCATTACGTCTGCACCCGAGATCACTTCTGACGGCAATACATCAAACGCGAAATCGCGGCCATCGCCATCGGTCGCGAGGATACGGTTATTCAAAGTCACTATGTTGTAGCCCGAACCCAAGCCGCGCACACTAATATATTGGCCTTCGCCACCTTTAGTGCGCGTAACAGCAATGCCAGTGATGTGGGTGAGAGAGTCCGCAACGTTATCGTCGGGGAAGCGCCCGAGTTCGGTCGCAGAAATGGAATCTTGCACAATGGTCGCATCGCGCTTCATATCCCGCGATTTCGCAAGCGCAGCACGCGTGCCGGTGACAATAACAGTTTCCGCTTCGCCACTTGCGGCAGGCTGGTCAGGCGCGACCTGCGCATAAGTAACGCCGCTCAGCCCACCACTAATCAGTGCGCATTTAACCGCAATGGCGAGCAAACTTCGCTTAAAACTGTTCTCACGTATGGCTCTCATTGTCACGCCCTCTTTTGTATTTTTTGAACTGATTAGGCATGTTAAAGCACATTTTTCGAAAGAACAAGTAATTTTCGAATGCTTTCGAATTTAACTGTGGATGATTGGCTCGCGTTAAATAAAAGGAAGGAAATTGCACCTGAATAAAGACTCATGCACCTTGAATACTAGCCGTAAATGCCAGTTTAACAAGGAAGCTCGTTGCCTATTTGTGACGTAGATCTACAACCAAATAGGAAGCAGTTAAGAAATGTTACGAAAGTCGTTTGACATTTCGAAAGCAAAGCGTAAGCTGAAATAGCCACATTGAAAGCGAATAACAAATATTCGATTGATAAGGAAAGCGCTTAGTCGCTTAAAGTTATACAACTGACTTTCCTTTGCATTACAAGACAACCGTTTCAATCGGCGCATAGCTTCATCCCAATAAATATAGCTTCGTCCTAGTATCGCTTCATCTTAATAACAGAGCTACTCGTCAATCCAAAATCGAGAAGCCCATCCAAATCCAGTAGTCCATCCAGCATCCAGGAGCCCATATGAATCTGCGCACATCATTCACATCGATACGCTCAAACCTTGCGTCGTCCATTTTCCTTATCGCCGGCCTCACTGCCTGCGGTGCATCCTCAACCCAAGCCGCCAGCAGCACATTGGTGCCGACAAGTTACACAACCACGGCCGGTAGCGACGGCGGACAAGCAGTTGCTACCTCTATCGCCATCCAGGACTTAACCGGCTCGCAAGACAGCTGGAGCAAATATGTAGAGTTCGGCCCCAATGGTTCGCAAAAATATGACGGATACCAATCATTTACCTTACCAACATCCATAACACCCGCAAGCATTACGAGTATTCAGGTCAAGGTGAATTACCGCGGCCCAGACAGCGTCACCCAAATTTGGACATGGAAAATTTACGATTGGACAACCAACTCTTACATGACCGTTGGAACCAACGCGACCGCGCCGAGCTGGGGAAATTGGACAGTATTAAATTTTAACGTGAACGGATCACTCGCCAATTACGTACGCAACAGCGATGGCAAAATCCGGATTGGTTTGTCTGCAAATAATACGGCTGATTCAGCGGATATCGATTACGAAGCATTGATTGTAAACAGCGGAACCGGAACAATTTCTTCAAACGCTTCTTCAAGCTCTTCTTCAAGCTCTTCTTTAATTGCATCCAGCAAATCCAGCGCTATAAGTTCTGTAGTCGCGAGCTCGAGCAAAGCGAGTGTTGTGAACTCTTCAGTTGCCAACTCTGTAGTTAAAAGTTCTGTAGTTGCCAGTTCTGTAGTTGCTAGCTCTATGGTAGCAAGTTCCGTGGCTGCAAGCTCAGTACTCAGCTCAAGCAAATCGAGTGTTGCCAGCTCAGCTGCATCCAGCAATCCACAACTAGGTGGCAATTATTATGTTGCACCAATCGGTAGCGATTCAAATAATGGCAGCCTGAGTTCGCCCTGGAAAACAATTCAATATGCAGCAACTAAAGCGATGGCTGGCGATACCGTTAATGTTCGCGCTGGTACTTATGCTGAAACAGTAACCATCACTCGCTCAGGTGCAGCAGGAGCAGGCCAACGTATTATTTTCCGCAATTATGCCGGCGAACATCCAGTGATTGATGCAGCAGGGAAATCTGTTAACAATGGTCAAAGCGGCGTGATTACCTTAACCGATGTAAGTTACGTAACTGTCGATGGTTTTGAAGCTAAAAATTTAACATCAAATAGCACTGCAAATGTTCCTGTCGGAATTTTCCTTACCGGTGCAGGCAGTTATGTTGAAATTCTCAACAATCATATTCACGACATTAAAACTTCAGCAAGCGGTTGCAGTGCCAACGCGCTTGGCCTTGCCGTCTACGGAAACAAAGCACCTGCCTCAATCAACAATTTAACAATCAGTGGCAACGAGCTTGATCATTTAACATTGGGTTGCAGTGAATCTATGTCGATCAACGGCAACGTGCAATATTGGAAAGTGACTAATAATATTGTTCACGACAATAACAATATTGGTATCGATGCAATTGGTTTTGAAAATACCTCAAGCGGAACCTACGATCAAGCACGCGATGGTTTAATCAGTGGTAACACTGTTTACAACATTACCTCATACGGCAATCCTGCTTACGGAAATGAATACGCGGCAGATGGTATTTATGTAGATGGCGGAACCCGCATAGTGATCGAAAATAATATTATTCATCACACAGATTTTGGTATCGAATTGGCGAGCGAGCACAGCGGAAAATCTACCAGTTACATTACCGCGCGCAACAATTTGGTGTGGAATAATAATGCAGCGGGTATCACCATCGGTGGTTATGCAGCAACAACCGGTTCAACGGATTTCTGCGCCGTCGTTAACAATACCTTTTTGTTTAACGACAGCAAAAATACCGGCGCGGGTGAATTCCAAATCCAATTCTATGCAAACAACAACGTCGTGAAAAATAATATTTTCTACGCAAGCTCACAAGGCGTGTTAATAAATAGTTTAAACAACTCTTCAGCAAACCCTGCCGATGTTGATTACAACATTTACTACTCGTCGGTAGGAACTGGCAACGCACAATTTACCTGGAAAGGTACAAACTATAACGGCTTCGCCGCTTATTGGGCAGCAACAGGTAAAGACGCACGCTCACAATTTATTGATCCGAAACTTATCAGCACTACAACACCGGATCTTAAAGTGTCAGCGAGCTCCCCTGCCATTAATGCTGGTTTGACACTGGACGCTTCGGTTATCGGCACAGTAGATTTTGCAAAAAACCCACGAGTACAAGGTAGCAATGTTGATGTAGGTGCTTACGAGCAATAATGACTACTTTCAATAAATGCCTACATAAGTAAAAAGTTGTAGCGAAAAAGCCGGGATTGTTCCCGGCTTTTTCGCTTTTAAGCCGGCCACAAAATGACATTATTCAGCGACACAATGTGCTGAAAGGTGGTGAATTAATTACGGGCAAATTACTTTCCAATCATCTGAATTTTCCAGTGCCATGCGCTCTAAGGCAGATCGTCAAGGATCGGTATTTGTGAAGTGGTTTTCATCCATTGCAATTTTAATGAGTTTGGCGTTACATTATTTAATTTGGCAACGAAAGCATAAACAGTGAACGTCAATAGCACCTAGAAGAGCAATACGGTTTTATTCTCACTACCAAGCTCCAGCTTGGTAGTTTAAATTTCAAATTTACATTAATTGCTCAATGTATACATTTGCAAGCTGATAGCGGCCAGATTTAATAGGGGCAAAAAACAATTATATTACGATTCAAATTTCTGAAATTTCCGCCGAGTATTTATTATATTTGTGGAGAATTACCCAGGGCATTGCAATACCAGTAACAATTGTCATGATGGTTTCTTTAATGCCGTAAAAATCAATGTACCCACCTACGACCATTAAAGTCATTGAGGCTATTTTTTGGAGCCACTGCCAATTTGAAATATTCATTTGTTGAGTATGTTCATAAGCATTACGGAATATTTCATGGTCTGTAATAAGTTGGGTACCATACCCTGCGGCCCACAGAATTAATGAGCACAGGATGAATTCAAAATAATAATTAATCTCCTTGTCTCGAATACTGTAAATACGGATGCTAATAATTGACGCAGCAATGGTAAGTGGTGCGTTCTCGATAAGTACCTTTTTAGCTGCTTCTTCAAATTTCATACCAAAAAATTGGCTGAAAATCATTCCTCCAAAGCTGCTAATCAAATAGATTGAAAGAGCGGCCAAAGAGTATGCTTTCTTTAGCTTAGCTGAGGCAGCAACATCGTTATTTGGTTTCTCTGGTTTAGCTTGAATTTTGTTCTTCATAGGAGTCCTAATTATATTATTTGAGTAAGGCAGCAAAGATGGGCCAATATCTATTGGTGGATCAGCCTACGATGTGAGCACTTGTTTTTCCAATAGTATAGGAGAGTTCCAGAATATTTCCCCACATTTTTGTAAAGATAGGTACTTGTGCCTATTCATTCAGTCTTGCATTTGTTTAACTAGTTCGTCGCAGATGTTACAGTCCAAGATCAATCCATATGCTCCCCAGACCTGCACGCGGCATTGAGGGCAGATATCGGCAATTCTTGTTGATTCTTTTTAGTGTGCTTCGCTTTTTGAAATGAAGCAGAGTATTTGGAATTTCGTTCTTCTTTATTTTCCTCCGTAAAAGCATTTTTCCAATTTAATATAAAAAGGGGTCTGTAAAAAGGGGCTGAGCTCTTTATAGTTTGCTATGACAGCCCCTAAATCATCCTCGTTTAATGCGTACTACTTTCATCACTTCAAACGTTAGACCCGCGATAGCTTCCTGTTCGGGGTAATAGGTAATATTCACCCTCGCGCCTTTTAAACTTTGGTACTTGCCTTTGCGTTTGAATTTAAACGGTACATCACAACCCTCAACCATTACCGTATGCAAAATCCATTCATCTTTCTCCCGTTGCACATGCGACACAACTTTCAACAATTCGGAGTGATTGAGCTTGTTATTGTTTTCTATTAATTTTTTTGGATCTGATTGCATAATGAATATTCGCGAATTAACAGCTGAGGTGCATTTATCTAGCCCGACCTGCGCAGGCATCGTCTGAAAGTTTACTCAGCCGAGTGACGACATCAAGCGTGGCGCGGAAGCGAAAAAATGCACCCGCCGCATCAGCGCGTTCTTCAATTACATCGCAGGAGGCAAAAATCTCGCCGCGCAATTCTTGTGCGGACCAGGGTAAAAAAATCTCGGATTCAATCAGATCTTTTTGAAAAAATTGCACAATCGTTTGATGCAACTTTTTTATATCATCGTCACGCTGTGCACTCAGCACAATACAACCGGGATAATTAACTTGCAGCTCTGCAGTACGCGCTTCTTGTGCGGCGGCATCACTCAGATAATCAATTTTATTGAACACCCGAATGCGCGGCACAGTATCGGCACCAATCTCGGCCAGGACTTTATCGGTGACTTCTAACTGCGCCTCAAACCCCGGGTCGCCAGCGTCAATAACGTGCAACAACAGCGATGCGCTAAGAGCTTCATCCAAGGTTGACTTGAACGAGGCGACCAAACCGTGGGGTAAATTTTTGATAAAACCCACAGTGTCAGTCACTAATACCTTAGGCACACTTTCCGGGTACAAGGTGCGTACCGTAGTGTCCAGCGTGGCAAAGAGTTTATTGGCGACTAGCACGTCTTTACCGGTCAATGCGCGCATCAAAGTAGATTTGCCCGCATTGGTATAACCTACCAGTGCCACTTGGGCGAGCGCCGCTTGCCCCTGACGTTGTGCTCGTTGGGTTTCGCGGTCGGCCACCATCGCATCAATTTCTTTTTGCAGCTCGGCAATACGATCACGCACCTTACGGCTATCCATTTCGCTGCGCGACTGACCCGAACCGCGCCCACCAGTACCGCTTCGCTGCCGCCCGGACGGACCTTCGCGCTTGGCCGCTTCACGCAAGCGCGGCGCCATATAGCTGAGGCGCGCAATTTCAACTTGTATCCTTGCGGCGTGTGACCTGGCGTTGCGATGAAAAATCTCGAGGATAACCACTGTGCGATCCATCACCTCGCAACCGACTTCATTCTCCAAATTAAGTGCTTGAGATGGGGAAATTTCATGGTCGACAAGAATAAACTCCACGGCATCACTCGCCGCTTCTGGATCAGCCTGCGACAACCTATCCGATTCATCTTGCTGCCCTTGCACAAATGCGCGTATCTCCTCCCGTTTACCGACGCCTACATACGCCGCCGAGTCGAAAGAGGCACGCTTTTGGGTAAATTGACCAACCACCTCTAACCCTAAGGTCTTTGCCAAGTCAGCCAATTCGGCCAACGACGAATTGAATTCAGTATCGCTAACACCGTCTAAGTGTACGGCGACGATCAGCGCACGCGGAAGGCGTGTTTTTTCGGGGTTTAACATGGGGTAATTTCTCATAGGATTGGGGCTGGGACGTTTACAAATAGTGCCACACCAGCTGAAGTGTACACAACATCTTGGACGAGCACTTATCTGCTGAAGGAATGCCCTTTTTTAGCGTCGATGAAGATTAAGCAAAGTTCCGCAGACAATCGCGGGCTCGGCTAAGAACAGACATTCAGTGCAGTCAAAAATTAAGACCCTAGCGTCCTAATAGAAATCAATAGAGTCTGACCCCCATTGATTCCGTAGTTTACCTATCAATTAACTTGTAGATCTCTGACAGTTCGACGATCTGTCGCGGCGGGGGCTGATAACACATTGTTTCGACGTTCAATAAAACTCCTGTTTTTTATTGTCAGCGTGAATGTAGTGGATCCATTGGCGGAATAAACGTTAATTGTTCCGCTATGAGAACGTGCAATTTCAGAAACAATAAAAAGCCCAAGTCCGAGTCCTTCAGTCGATAAGCTGTTAGATGCTCGCCAGAATGCTTTGAATAAATTTTTAATAGTGTCTTGCGATAATGTTGGGCCACCGTTAGTAACGCTGAGATGGAATAAACCGTCGGAAGTTTTGGTAACAACGTTTATGGGTGTTGATGTGTCGCCATGGATTAACGCATTTTTTATAAGGTTCGATAATAATTGTCCTAGCCTGCCACGATCGCAGTAAAGATCCACATTTGCTTCTACATCAGCCACAATCGTGCGGCTTGGATAATCGATAAGAAGTTCCGAAATAACGTGATTGAATGTTTCGGAAAGATCATTTTCATAATTAAGTTGTACCGCTATACCACCGCCCATTTTTCCGCGCGTCAAATCTACAACGTCATTTACGATACCTGAAATTCTATCAGCGCTGTTATGAATAAGTTGAATCATTGACGCAACTTTTGGCTCTATTTCTTTTTTTGTCTTCAGCATCTGCGTTGCAGTGAGTATTGCATTTAACGGATTACGAATGTCATGGCCAAGAACGGCAATAAATTGTTCCCGGAACTCAGCTGTTTCACGCTCATGCTTTAATGCCCGCTGTGTTTCAGCTAATGATTTTTCGCTGGCAAGTTGATGCGAAATAAGCTCTGCGAACATTTCCATACTGGAAACTGTTGCGGTATTGTTCAGATCTAAAGGCGCCAAATCCAGGCCGCATAAGGTTCCAAAAAATTCTCCATTTTTTTGCACGATAGGAATTGATATATAACTTTCAAAGCCATACATTTTGGGAATAGGATGATCGCGAAAAACAGGGTCTTCACTCACGTTATTAATAATAATGGCATTTCCAGTGCCGCAGACTTTTTCGCAAAATGTCGTGCTTATATCCAACTCAGCTCCTGGCGCCAAACCAAAATTAAGTTGATCTAATACAGCACAGGTTACCCATTTATCGCTGGTAACACGTGACACACATACGAATCGTAAACCGGTAATAGACGCAACAGCATCTAGTATCGTAGGAATTGTTTTCATGGACTGGATCATGGCAACATCTGCCATTAAATTACTTTCCATTTTCTCTCCGAAAAAATTATCGCGAACTGGTGAAATAATGGATGACTATAATAGAGCATTATTGCAGGCGCTATGCCGTAATAGTGTTGCATAAAAGAGATTTGCAGATTAATAAAATGCGAGAAGCACAGATTTGACGATGGAGCACACGTAAGGCTAACAGCCGTCAATCTAATAATCTCCAGCTAATTGTAACGGCTATAACAATAATGATCGGAGACACGATCAGAGGATAGCGGAGATGAATTTCACATGCAAGGTATGTATTGTTAGTTACTTCCTGGTTTTATTCATCTCTTTTGGGAGCTTACACGTATATTGGTATATTTGAATGCGCGGGTCGTCAATTTCTTCAAGATTGATATAAATGGTAGGCAAGAATACTAGGTTTTCGTTGATTGCCGTGATGGTCTGCACCAGAGCGAATTTTTCTGTGTTCCAAAAAAATGCAAATGCTCCTGCAATGAATAAGGTAAATGGCGCCACGCAAATCGAATTTATATACCCGCAAAACATATCCGCTAATACTTTTGGAGACGACACACTTCAATCAAAAATATGCACTTTTTCTCGATAGAAAGCACTTGCCTGGAGCTTTAGGAAAGTGGATTTTTTTCAAAATATTGAATGCAAAAATCTCTGAAGGATCTTACTAAGGGTGACAAATATCGGCTTGGAAAAATCGCTGAAACTTTTGTTGCGGAAAATGCCCAATTTGGCAAGACTTCAATAAGTCGTCCGTCAGTTAAACCTGGCTGACAAATAAAACTGGGCACCTCTGAAATACCAAATCCATCTAAAATACCTTTCACTACACCAGCATAATCATTGATGACTAACCGTGGTTCAGGTTGAATGCTTATTGATTCGTGATTGCATAATAACGTCCATTGCACTGGTTTACCCCAGCGAGAAAATGCTACCACCACATGAGCCAATACATCATTGGGATGAATAATATTAACGATGGAATTTAAATAGTGTGGCGTAGAAATTAAACGCGGGCGATGTGTTGATACAGTGGTAGCGATAAGACTACTGTCTTTGGGCTCGCCGACACGGAGCGATAAATCTACACCGTCCGCAATGTGATCGACGTATCTTTCGGTGACCAGGCAACTCACCGCAACGTTAGGATACAACTCTTGAAATGCCGTTATTAGCGGCAATATAACGATGTCCGACATGCTTGGCGGGATAGAAATGCGCAAGCGCCCCGAAATTTCTTTATATCGATCGGTAACTAACGCTGCTGCTGCCTCAAATTCCATAACGCCGCGCTGGCAACTTTCAAAATAATCTTGTCCTATTTGGGTCAAGCGTAATTGTCGCGTAGAACGTTCAAGCAACCGCACCCCCAAGTCTCGCTCCAGCGCTGCAACCTTACGGCTTACTGTTGAAACTGGCACGCCTTCCCGCGTTGCCGCTTTTGAAAAACTACCGCTTTCTACGACCTTAACAAACAAGACCACAGCATTTTTATCTACGGCCATCCGGACTATCCCAAATTTGAGAAATTGATTTGAATAATCGCAGTCTATTCGAAGCATTTGGAAATAGATAGATTTCACAACGCGGGTCGGCCGCTAAATCACACTGAGGAAATCCTACAATGAAAAATTTTATTAAGTTTCATATCGCGTTAAGTTTTGTTTGTTTGTTCGCGCAAAGTGTAACTGCTGGTTCTTTTCAGCAACACCCATCCTACTGCAGCCAAAGCTGCAGTCGTTTTGATGCGCCACAGTGTGGCGAAATTGAAAAAGTTTTAAAGCAATATGAGCGATCATTAAACACCAGCAATGTTGAAGGTGTTATTGATTTATATACTGCGGACGGAGTTCTTCTAGCGCCCAACGCACCATCAGCAGTGGGCACTGAATCATTAAGACAATCTTATACAGGTACATTTCAGGCCATTAGTCTTAATATTTTATTTGATATCGAAGAGTTAAAAGTCATTTCTCCCGAGTGGGCATATTTGCGCACTAACTCTACCGGCGTTATCAATATTTTAGGGAATGGAGCGCAAATTCCTGAAGGCAATCAAGAACTATTTTTGCTTCGTAAAAGCCGTGGTGTGTGGAAAATTGCGCGCTACAGCTTTTCAACTTTTTTAGCGCCTTCAAACTAAACTACTAGCGCCTCAGGAGCGCTAGTGGATTTTGAATAACCGTTAACTAAATATCCAAAATAGCAAATGTAGCAAATGCGAGTTGTCTGCCACATTTTGCATTTTGGACGTTTAGTTTTTTGTATAGCGGACGATCATCGAATACTGACGAGAGAGATAAGTTTATGAACATTCAATAGACATCCCGCCCGATCAATCAACTCGATAACGAAGTGTGATATTCCAATTCTGCGGGAAACGTGTAATTGCTACAAAATTTAAACAATAACGCCCCGCAGTCTTAACCGTATGATTGCCTGATGATGCGCGCGTTTCCTTGGGTCGCTCCAGCACCACTATATGGCGCTCTTTAGTAGTAGAAGTGTCCACATGCAGATCATACTTTAGCTTGAAAGGTGCGGAAAATTGATAACTCAGGCGCTGGCCTTCAGCCAATTGAAAGCAACGCTCCACGGGCCAACTATCATCATGCTTCATCACTAGCACCTGTTTAACCCATACGCCAGTCTCAGCATAATCCGCATCACGAGAGAAAGCATAATTACACACTAGCAAACTACTCAGCAGTATCATTGAACGAACTTTTATACAAACCATACAAACCTCATGTTAGTGATGCACTAGAATCGCATTAACACTAGAGAATAGACGCTGCCCACGAAAACCTCAAAGACTTTGGTTAATTTTATTGAACCAGTAATGCATTATTCCAAACAATAAACCGACTACTGGCACAATGAAAAATAACCTTCACTCCTGATACAATAATACCTCTGATTGCCTACTTCATTTTGGCTCCATTTTGGCTGCACTTTTGCGGCAACTTACAAAAAGCATTACTCGTTACGATAAAAAATCTTCGTCAGTACCTATTATCGAAAAGTTAAACAATGAGATCATATTATGACCGCCAACTTATCCCCCGAATATTTATTGCGTTTTAGCGGTATTGGCAGGCTTTACGGGCAAGATGCATTAGTAGCTTTATCAAAAGCTCATTTTGCGATCATTGGTTTGGGCGGCGTAGGTACTTGGGCGGCCGAAGCTTTGGCGCGTACAGGTGTCGGTGAATTAACATTGATTGAAATGGATGATGTGTGCGTTACCAACACTAACCGTCAGATCCATGCGTTAAAATCCTTCATTGGAAAATCAAAAAATCAGGTCATTAGTGAGCGATTAAAAGAAATTAATCCAGAAATTATTATTCACTCGATCGAAGATTTTATCGATCAGGATAATATGACATCACTCATTGGCAACCAACACCATGTGGTAATTGATGCGATGGACGCAGCACACATTAAGGCTCGGTTAGTATCTTATTGCAGCGCACTTAAAATTCGCCTGGTAATGGTCGGCTCTTCCGGCGGTAAACGCAACCCGCAATTAATTACGGTGGGCGATTTAGGCCGTACCGAAAGTGATCCCATGCTTGTAAAAATTCGCACGCAACTTTATCGCCATTTTAATTTTTCACGAGATAAAAATCGTAAATTTCGTGTTGATGCTGTGTATTCCACCGAACAAATGGCCTACCCAAAACCCGATGGTTCGGTGTGCATGAGCAAGCAAACTATGACAGAAGGCGTAAAGCTGGATTGTGCCGGCGGCTTTGGCTCTTCCGTTATGGTGACGGGTAGTTTTGGTTTTTTAGCTGCATCGCGGGCAGTTGAGCGTTACTTACAACAAGTATTACAACCCTCAACAATATAGTGTTTATTTTGCAGCAACGAAATTTCAATTTATATAACGTATGCACACTCTGCTAACTCACAAGCGCGCCGAATAATTGCCCTTAAACCATTACTACGCGAAGGGTTGAGATATTGTTGCAACCCGGCATCCAGAAAAATAGATTTAAAATCTAGCTGAGCTAATTCACTCGTCATTTTTTTATCCATCAGGGATAACAACAATGCGGCAAGGCCATTGATAACGCGACTATCGCTATCGAACATAAATCGATGACAGTCTTGCTGTACACTGTGTGAAAGCCACGCAGATGTTTCACAGCCTTTAATAAGATACTGCTCTTGACGCAACTCTGGCTTATGAGTAATTAGTGCGCCCCACTGAATAATTAAACGATATTGCACTTGCCAACCCTTGGCTTGCATAAGTTGCGCTACAGAAATTTCGGCTAAATTATCGCAATTCATAATCAGATTTTTTATAAACTCAAGCCAAATAATGTGTGCGCACTTTGTGTCGTTCTTTGCGCAATATAATGTATAGATTCAGAACGAATAGTTGCCAACGCTTGTGCAATGATAGGAATATTTTCCGGGCTATTGCGCTGCCCTTGTTGCCCGTATAACGGCATATCCGGTGCATCAGTTTCTAATACCATCGCCTCAATGGGCAATTGTTTTACCGCAGCACGGGTTTTATTAGCACGCGCATACGTAATAGTGCCACCCACTCCCAAATAAAACCCTAACGACCAATACTGGTTGGCCAATTCAATACTGCCACTAAAAGCGTGAATAACACCGCCACGTATTAATGTGTAATTTTTTATTTGGCTGAGTAATTCATTGTGAGCTTTGCGGCAATGAATAATTAGGGGCAAGGCTAAATCACTTGCCACTTGCAAATGCACGTCCAATATTTTTTGTTGCATCGGTAAAGGTGTTTTAATCATTGCATCCAAACCACACTCACCGACTGCTACACATTTTGGTGCAGTCAAGGTTGCGTATAAATCATGACGAATAGTTTCAAGATACTGCTCATTAAGATCACCTGCATTATTTTTTTCAATCCACAAGGGATGAATACCCGCAGCGAAAAAAATACCTTCATGTTTTTCGCTTAGCTGCGCAGCACTCTGCCACTGCTCAGGAGAGACGCCGGGAATAAGCAAGCCACTGACACCAATCGCGGTACAACCTTGCCATATTTTTTCACGGTCTTCAGCAAAAGTTGAAAAATCGAAGTGGCAGTGAGTATCGAAAAATTCGTTGGGAGTTGACATCAATAAAGTATCCACCGAAAAATTAAGGATCATTATAAATTATATCAACCTGAATGCACCCGACTGGTTTACCGCCGGTCGCGGTCCAACTTAATGGTCCAATTTAATAGTCCAACTTAATATAGCCATAAAATCACTAAAATAGCGGTTCTGTACGCCATAAACAATGTGCGCCTTTCATATTCTAGATGCTACATTTTGTGAATCCTTAAACCAAAGGGTACCTTAATAAACACAGTGTTCCAGCTCGCAATTTTTCTAAATAGATGCACTAATTCCTCAAATAAACGCCCAGGCTATCGCATACCCGAAACAATTAGGTTATACAATAGCCAGACAACAAATGGCCATTCAACAACAGCCTATTAATAATCTACATTTTCTGCTCGCAAGCAATCCTCGGGGGCCAGGTAATGAAATTTACGCATGTTTTTCTGCTGCTGCTCGCATTAACACCTCCCCTCATGGCAGAGGAATCAACCTTACTAGGCTTGGCAGTGCAACGCGATGCAGCTTACCTTGGCGCAAGTGAAAATAAATTATTACCAGTACCCTTAATTGATTGGCAAAAAGATAATTTTTTTGCCCGCTCAGGCCGAGGAATGGAAGAGGCCGGTATCAATTGGCAACTAGGCAACGGCTTCGCCCTTGGCTCACAACTAGCATTAGAGCTAGGCCGCAGCACCGATGACTCAACCCAACTGCAACAGCTACAAATGCCTGATGTCGCTTACGGCGTGTCAGTTGGAGTACATGCTGAGTATTTAACACAAATTGGCCCGGCACCGCTAAAGGGGATTCTTCGCTTACGCCAACGCAGCGGTGCCAGCCGCGGCGCATTAGTGGATTTGCGTTTCGATCTGGGTATTTATGATGCCTATACGATCGGCCTAAAGACTTATCTGGAATTGACCTGGGCCAACAAAACGGCAATGGAGTCTGATTTTGGCTTAAAACCCGCCAATGCTGCCTACGGCAGACTTTTGCCCTATGAACCAGATGCGGACTTACGCGATGTTGTATTAGGCGTTGCAGGGAAAATAGATATCAGCCAGGATTGGATGGCAATAGCCGCTATCGAGCACAAACAATTAAAAGGCGACGCAGCAGCAAGCCCCCTGGTAGAACAAAAAAACACCAATGTATTGACCCTCGGAACCATTTGTCGTTTTTAGAAAACAAACAATCTGCTGTATTCCATCGCCAACTCAATCTAAGTTCTATTTTTACCCAAGTGTTTAAGGGTATCATCGCGCACCCAATTGACAATATTGACACTATCAAACATGTACCACACATTCTTTGGCCTCCAAGAACCAGCTTTTTCAATTGCTGTAAATCCGCGCTACCTTTATATGAGCAAACAACATAAAGAGGCTTTGGCACACTTGCTCTACGGTGTGGTCGGCGGCGGCTTCGTTATGCTCACTGGTGAAGTGGGTACGGGTAAAACTACCATTATCCGCTGTTTATTAGAGCAAATGCCGGATAACACCGACATAGCCATTGTCATGAACCCCATGTCGAACATCCCGGAGCTATTGTCAATTATTTGTGACGAACTAGGCGCTAGTTATATAAAAGATGAGCCTAGTATTAAAAACTTAACTGATGACCTGCATCATTATTTATTAAAAAATCACACCAAAGGCCGTAATACGGTTTTGTTAATTGATGAAGCACAATTGCTTTCTATTGAAGCGCTAGAACACATTCGCTTACTAACTAATCTTGAAACGACTACACAAAAATTATTGCATATTATTTTAGTGGGACAGCCTGAATTAAAAACACTATTACTACAGCCACAACTACGCCAATTAGTGCAGCGCATTACCGCACGTTTTCATTTAGAACCTTTAACCCTGCCTGAAACGCTGGAGTACATTCGTCATCGTTTAAAAGTGGCGGGCATGCTTGAAGGTCGCAACCCATTCCCTTATCACATTATCAAACGTATTCACTCATTTACCGGCGGCATTCCGCGGTTAATTAATGTTATTTGTGAACGCTGTTTAATTGGTGCTTATGCTGGCGACAAACATTTAATTGATAATAAAATTTTTATTAGGGCACGCAAAGAAGTTATTGGCGGCTTAACTCAAACACAACAGCATCGTTTGAAGCAATATGGTTTAGGCCTGAGTATCGGACTTCTCTGTTTATTAATAGTCAGTATTTTTGTTAATAGTAATTTTTTGAATGGCAGATTATCGAAGACTAGCGATTCCGAGAAAAGCGCCTCGACAACACATTCAACAATTTCTGCTGCGGCATCTTCTGCTAGCGCATCTACTATAAATAACGCGTCCTCCTCACAAAGCAATTCATCTGCTGTCACCATGCAAATTCGCAACTACAAAACGGCTGAAGATGTACTTTTCACCTATTTAGGCTTGCCCTTGGCTGTAGATACTCGCCCTTGTGGAAAAAATTTAAACACAACTCTGCAATGTGAAAAAGTAGCGCTACACACCTGGACCGAAATTGCCGACACTAATCGCCCTGCCATAATTATGCTGGCGACCCCAGAAAAATTTTCTACTTACGTAGTGCTCATTGGCATTCATCAAGACAATGCATTAATACTGAATGAACAGCATCAGCAAGAGATTTTGCCACTCACAAAAATAGGCTCTTCCTGGACTGGCGATATTTTTTATCTTTGGAAAAAACCGCAAGATTTTACCGAACCCTTAACGCTGGGTGATAGCAGCAGCACAGTTGCATGGTTGGCGCAACAATTTGCCAAATTGGATAAGCAAAACGATCCATTAACAGATGATTTATTTAATATCGCTTTACAAGAACGCATCAAATTGTTTCAGCGCTCTAAAGGTTTACATCCCGATGGTATCATTGGCCAACAAACGTTAATGAAGGTTAACGAAGCCTTGGGCATCGACAAAACACTTCTAACAGATTTTTAACTATGTCTTTATTACTCGACGCTTTAAATAAAGCTGATCAAGAGCGTAAACGCGGTGACGGCCCACCTAGTATCGATAGCCATCACGATGCAGCATTTAGAGCACAAGATCATGCGAAAACACCGACATTATTAATTGTGTTGAGTGTAGGCGTAGCATTAATTATATTATTGTTAGCAGTATATTGGCTCGGCAAAAACACTCAGCAGCCCACCACTTCACCGACAATAAGTACGCCACAAACTATCGTACAAAAAGCTGAGACCAACTCAACCAACGGCAATCAAAAAGATAGCACTACTGAAAAAAATAATTTGACTCAGAAAAACGATTACACTGAAAATACTACAGCAAAAAATACTAATAACATTGAAGCCACTTCAGAAGAGCAAGGCGTTGCTACTTTGTATCATCAGCAAATGGCTAACAACCCTGCGCCCAGCACAACCAATTCAGGCGCGGCTCCTTCAGCAGCTAAAGACTTAACATCACCGACATCCATCAATCAATTTGCCAACTTACCTGAGCTGCATGATTTGCCCAATAATATTTTGGAAAAAATCCCCACCCTAAAATACACAGAACACAATTACAATCAAAATGGTGGAAGCGTTGTTATCAACGGTACGGTAAAACATATTAACGACCAACTCTCTAACGGCGTATTCATAGATAAAATTTTAATTGACGGAATGATTCTGCATTTTGAAAACTATTCATTTAAAATGCGTGCATTGAATACGTGGATTAATATGTGAATCCGCCATGTAATAGAACACCGCTGCTATAACAATTAATACCAATAATGATCCAAAGCGGCTCCAGAACCCTCAGCAGCTATAGATAAGCTGCAAATGAAGCAGCTCATTGAATATAGAGGCTTCCGTTGTTATCGGCACACAAGAACTCTTATAGCTATAATCTGACATGCAATAATTTAAAAATCTAAGTTATCCCTTGAATTTACAGACGACTGGTCATATAGTGAACCCATGAGCAAACGCGAACTGAAAAAAGACTTTCTACTTGAGGCAGGCATTAAAGTAATGGCTACTCGCGGCTACAACGGCACTAGTATCCAGGATATTGTCGATGCTGCTGACGTGCCTAAAGGTTCTTTTTATACTTATTTCAAAAGTAAGGAGGATTTTGCTCTAGCGGCTATAGACATGGTTGCAGAAGAGCGAATCAAGTCAACCAAACGCTTGGTTAATGACCGTAGCATAGCTCCTCTGGCGCGGTTAAAGATGTTCTTTGAAAGCAGCATTCCCGGGTGTGACTCCAATGTGAACGGAGGCTGCTTTATTGGCAATATGTGCCAGGAAATGTCTGATTCTAATGAGACTATTCGGCTTAAAGTGCGACAAATGATGCGCAATAAAACACAAATGATAGAAGATTTATTGGACGAGGCACGCTTGGATGGCAGCCTTAAAAGTACTGTGCCATCGAGTTTGTTAGCGGAGTTTTTATTTAATGCCTGGGAAGGTACGTTAATGCGAATGAAGGCCACTAAATGTCGCGAACCTTTAGATGCATTTATATCAACCTTACCCAGTATATTTGGAATTTAATACGTCGTAGATTTTTCAAGCCGCGCCTTTTTATAAGTTTATAGGTGCTGCGTATTCGTTCCAAATCCTTTTGATGGCGGCCAAGTTCCGTCTTATTTTTGGTCCAAAATAAAGACGACTGGTCACTTTTTAGGTGTTAATATGAATATTGCAGTAAAAGAAAAACCATTTTTAATCCTGAAGGCTGAACATCAAGCAAATAATGACAGCAGACGAGTTATCTTTAACAGAACAAACGAGTTTCTATCTGTTCAAAAAAACCTGCAGATCAACGATATAGAAATAATAAAATTACCTAAAATCTTACTGGTGTTTCAAG
Organism: Gammaproteobacteria bacterium; assembly: GCA_025362015.1. Taxonomy (GTDB): domain Bacteria; phylum Pseudomonadota; class Gammaproteobacteria; order Pseudomonadales; family Cellvibrionaceae; genus Cellvibrio. The sequence goes on from JANYIO010000204.1 coordinate 25,722, forward strand.
CAATTTTCTTACAGATTTTTGCCATAAGTTTACTGCTAACATTTTCCAGTTTTGTAAGTGCGAATGAGTCTCCCTACATTGAACTTGAACAAAAACCGCAATGGTTACAATTAGCTTCATTGATTGAAGAAGAAAAGCGCTCTGTGAATTTTTCTGAGCATAGAAAAATTCACAGTAGCTGGGCGTTTGCATTTGATAATGATTTGTTGGCACCCGGTCATCGTGATAGGGATTATACCTACGGCATGAACCTAACCTATTCCGGTATTAACGCAAGTGACGCGGGTATCTCGTTAAAAGCACCTCTTGCAATAATTGACAGATGGCTCGGGCTTCAACAGCTAACAAACAATGTGCAAAATAATTACAGCGTAGAAACTGGTTTGTATGGATTTACTCCTAAAAATATTACCCAAGAACAAATTAATGAAAGCGATAGACCTTATGCGAGCATTATCTATTTATCGAGCTCACATGAACAACTTAATGCAGACAATAACATCGCATGGAAAACTACACTGACTATTGGTGTGCTTGGGCTTGGTATTGCTGGCGAATTACAAAATGTAGCGCACGAACAAGTATCGGGGAAAGAAGCGCGTGGTTGGAATCATCAAATAAGTAACGGCGGCGAATTAACCGGCCGTTACGTTATTGCGCGGCAACACTATTTAGAAAGTTTTTCTGATTCATTAGAAATGAAAAGTACACTGCAAGCCTCAGTGGGTTATTTAACTGAAACTAGTTGGAGCTTGAGTTTACGCAGCGGAAAAATTATCAGCCCCTGGGTAACCTTTAATCCCGATTTAATTACCTATGGTGAAAAATCCACCTACAGTAATAATACATCCTCATCTAACGAGCATTATTTTTGGGCGGGATTTACTATCAAAGCACGCTTCTACAACGCATTTTTACAGGGGCAGGCACGCGATACTGATTTTTCTTACTCTTACGATTCTTTAAGACCCATGATTCTGGAGGGTTGGGCAGGCTACACTTATGCATTCAAACAAGGCTATCGAATGAGTTATGTTTTGCGCGCACAAACATCTGAAATTAAACAGGGCGATGGCAATCGAAACCTGGTGTGGGGTGGATTAATTTTTGCTAAAACAATCTAAAAATTAAATATCCTGCGTAACTAGTATCAACACGCTACGCAGGCATCAACACATCACGCAGGTTTAATCGATAAAAAAGGATTAATAAAGTGCCCTATAAACCCCGTCACCTTCACTGGCGCGGCGACCACCGACAAACATAAACAATCCTGATTGAGGGTAGCCGTCGGACGATGTATCTCACCAGGAGTGCGAACTAGAAAATCTCCTCTACTATAAATACCTTGCTCATCCGAAAAACTCCCTTGCAATACTAACGTTATTTCCAAACCACGATGGTCATGCTCCACAATTTTCCCACCGCTGCTGATACGCTGAAATGCAACCTCATATTCATTTTGGCCGGCCGTTAAACGCGCCGTTTTTAAAGCGCTGGATACCCGTTGCCATTTTAACTTTCCATTAATAGGTAATAGTTTTTCAATAATTTTTGGTAACCGATTTAATAGCGGATCATGACTATAGGCATTATTCAGCCCCTCAGCCGCCGCTATTTTTGTAGCCTGTTCGCCTTCTGTCTTTTCCACTGCTGCTTTTTCTGTTGTTGTCTTTTGATGAATGCGCTGCATAAGATTTTCAAAACTGTTTGGCGCGCAGGTTTCAGCAGCGCTAGTATTTAATATCACGCCGCCAATTTTGTTTAATGCAGATACTTTTTGACGGCAATGAGGACATAATTGAATATGTGCGCACACACTTAAACTCAATGCCCAGGCAAGGCTACCGCTGGAATATTCTGCCAGTAAATTTTCATCCGGATGATGATTAATCATTGCCCATCTCCTGTTGTATCACTACGTTTCTTGCTAGCCACATCGATTAATACTTGCATCTTTTTCAACGCAATTCTCACTCGTGATTTCACGGTGCCCAAGGGCAGCCCCGTTTCAGTAGAAATTTGTTGATGGGTTTTACCCTGCATATAAACCTGAGTTAGCACGACTCGCTGTTCAGTGGGAAGTTGTTTAAATGCATTTTGAATAATTATTTCATTGCTGGCCTGTTGCAGGTATACATAAGCCTGATCATCGGCCGCTTCATCCCATATATCCTCAATTTCAATAACGCCACTATCAGTAATCGTGCGCTTATTACGACGCATTACATCGATGCGGCAATTACGCATTACAGTGTAAATCCAGGTAGATGCCGCAGCTTTAGTCGCATCATAAGAAGGAGCCTTCTGCCACACTTTAAATAAAACCTCTTGCACAATTTCATCTGCTGCATCAGCGGGAAAGCTAGCATTTACATTCCCCAAACAAAAGCCTTTTATCAAGGGAGCAAAATGCGCAAACAATTGCGCAAATGCATTTTCGTCGCGCTCTTGGCCCACTCGCTCCAGCAAACGGCTCCAGGTGTCCTCACGCGCCCCTGAGGGCACCGCTGAAATAATATTAGCCATAGCGATTTTTAACCTAGAGTTAAGTGGTTACCAATTTTTACAATAGGATTTTTTTCATTATCCGACTCTTTTTACGACGCGAGCCGGAGTTTGGATCAGTGTGATCCATTTTAAGCTACACAACGTAAATTAAAGCACATCAACAAAAACAAGAGCGTTTTACCATGGATACCATAGCTGCAAAGTCATTATTCAACATCGAAGACTTTAAAATGCTCTACAAAAACTTTGACTCTACTATGCTGAATAAACTATCAACACTCTATAGTACTGAGATTGAATTTAAAGATCCCATTCATGAACTCCAGGGCTTAGCGGCCTTGAAGTGTTATTTTGCCGGCTTTTTCAATCGCGAAATGACTTGTCAGTTTGTATTTACTAATCAATTGGTCAACAGCGGACAAGTCTTCCTGCAATGGCAAATGCATTATAGCCATCCCCGTTTACAGGCAGGTAAAGCCTTGCTACTCAATGGCGGCACACTGATTAAGTTTAACAGCCACATTTATTATCACGAAGATTTTTATGATATGGGTGCCATGCTATACCAACATATACCGGTGCTTGGGTATGTAGTTAAAAAAATTAACTCACGCTTGGTGACCGCAAAATGAATAAAATTATAGGTCGCTGCATTTGGGTCACAGGTGCCAGTTCCGGACTGGGCAGGGCTCTGGTTCAACAACTTGCGGAAGCAGGTAACTATGTCATCGCCAGCGCAAGATCACACACGGCGCTGGTTGATTTAGCATTGCAATATCCCGGAAAAATAAAAGTCTTCCCGTTGGATGTAAGTCATCAGCTGGATATGGAAAAAGCCGCTGCGCAATTGCGCGAATTTACGGATTACCTTGACATGGTTATTTGTGCTGCAGGTATTTGTGAATACGAAGATAACTTAAGCTTTGACCCAACTATGTACGAACGCACCATGGATGTAAATTTTCTTGGCGTAGTGCGAGCGCTTAACCTTGCCCTACCCTTACTGAGGCGAGCACAGCAACGCGCACATTTTGTGGCGATTAGTAGCTTATCCACTTGCGTTGGATTTCCGCGGGCCGAAGCTTATGGTGCATCTAAAGCCGCACTAAATTATTTTATGCAATCATTGCGCGCCGACGCAGTAAAACTCCCACTGGATTTAACCCTCGTGCGCCCGGGTTTTATCGCCACTGAGCTGGTTAAAAACAATGACTTCTCCATGCCATTTTTAATGACTCCGGAACAAGCTAGCCTACGGGTTATTAAAGGTATCAACTCGGGCAAATTTTTAGTGGACTTCCCCCGCCGACTCAGTTGGCCCCTCGGTATTGCGTCTTTCTTTTTTAATACATGGTGTAAATATTTTGCACCCAAGCTCACCCGCCTACATAAATTATAAAAGGATATAGCGTGAAAATTGCAATTATCGGTAGTGGTATTTCGGGTTTAACTGCGGCTTATATGCTTAATAAACAACATGACATTTGTTTATATGAAGCAGCTGATCGTTTGGGTGGCCACACCGCCACAAAAAAAATTACAGTTAACGATCAGGATTATGCAATAGATACAGGCTTTATTGTTTTTAACGATTGGACTTATCCCAACTTTATTAAGCTCATGAATGAATTAGGCGTTGAATCCCAAGAGGCAACTATGGGCTTTAGCGTATTCAATCCCACCGACGGTTTCGAATATGCGGGTACAAATCTCGCCACTTTGTTTGCGCAAAAGCGCAATTTATTTTCTCTTAAGCACTGGCGTATGCTTAGCGATATTCTACGCTTCAATAAAGAAGCACTGCAGGATTTAGACGCAGATAACTTACAAAGCAACGAAACAGTCGGTGAATATCTATTGCGGAAAAAATACTCCATCGCATTCAGAGAACGCTACTTAATTCCAATGGGTTCTGCAATCTGGTCTGCTACTCAGGGTGCTATGCTGGACTTTCCATTAGAATTTTTTGTGCGATTTTTCAAAAATCACGGCTTATTAAATGTGGTTAATCGCCCGCAATGGCGAGTTATTAAAGGCGGCTCAAAAAATTATATTGAACCTTTAATTGCCAGCTTTAAACATAAAATAAAATTGAACTCTCCGGTTGAATCTATAATTCGTAACAAAGAAGGAAAACCCGGCGTTAGTGTTACCGCCAAAGGTTTCACCAAACACTATGACCAAGTCGTACTCGCCTGTCACTCTGACCAAGCTTTAGCGCTTTTGAGTGACCCAACTCCGAATGAGCTAGAGATATTGCAAAAGATCAAATATCAAAATAATTCCGTAATTTTACATACCGACGCGCGACTCTTACCGCGAAAAAAAGCGACTCGCTCAAGCTGGAATTATCTTCTGCAGACCAACAAGCAAGACAGCTTACCCATTCTTACCTATTCAATGAATATTTTGCAGAGCATTGAGAGCGATACAGAATTTTGTGTAACCCTCAACGCCGAAGATTACATAGACCCACAAAAAATACTCGGCCAATACAATTATGCCCATCCCGTATTTAATCAAGAAGCAATTCAAGCTCAGCAACAATGGCACACCATTAATGGTGTTAATAATACCTGGTTTTGTGGAGCTTATTGGTTTAACGGCTTCCACGAGGATGGAGTAAATAGCGCATTACGTGTTGCTAAAGCCTTAGGAGTGAATGTGTAATGTTTGATGAATTTGCCAGCGCAATTTATCAAGGCACAGTACGCCACCGTCGTTTTTCACCCAAAAAGCATGATTTTTCCTATCAGGTTTTTATGATGTATCTGGACATTCAAGAATTAAATAAAGTTTTATCGCTCAGCCGTTTTTGGTCAGTATCAACATGGGCACCCGCACGCTTTAAACGCAGTGATTTTCATATCAATAAAAAGCACACAAATAACGGCAACGCTAAAGATCTACCTACTATTGATGATGCAGTCCGAGATACAGTAGAACAGGAAACTGGCGCGCGCCCAACAGGACCCATACGCATGCTGGTTAATTTACGCTATTGGGGTTACAGCATTAATCCTCTAAGCACCTATTATTGTTTTGATGATGCCGGGGAGAAAATAGTTGCTATAGTGGCGGAAGTACATAATACGCCCTGGAATGAACGCCATGCCTATATTTTAACAGGCGAAGATTTTGACAGAAAACAAACATGTACTTTCAAAAAAGAATTTCATGTTTCACCTTTTAATCCGCTCGATATGAATTATCACTGGCAATCAACCATGCCCGCCAAAACACTTTGCATTCATTTAGAAAATTGGCAACAAGATACAAAAATCATGGATGCAACAATGACCTTAACTCGAACACCCATCAATGAAAAAAACATGAACGCTATTTTAATCCATTTTCCCTGGATGACCGTAAAAGTAGTTATGGCAATTTATTGGCAAGCACTCAAATTATGGTTAATTGGTATACCCACATTTAATCACTCAAAGAAAATATAGCTCATGCAATCAGGTAAATGCAGATGAAATCTATAAGTATCATTGATAAAAAAACATCTTCCGTATTAAAACAACATTGGCTTGATAGTTTTGCACGCAATGCATTGCTAAAACTATTGAATAAAATTGAGTTAGGTCACCTCACAATTGAAGATCAAGGTGAAATTTTTAGCTTTGGCGAGGCCAAAGAAAAGGCTACCCTCATTGCCCATATCTCGGTAAACCATGAGTCCTTCTATCGTCACATTTTATTTGGTGGCAGCATAGGTGCTGGCGAGGCCTACATGTTTAAAATATGGTGGTCGCCTGATTTGGTGCAAGTTATTCGCGTTATGGCATTGAATATGAATGTACTGCAACAGTTAGATTCCAAATGGAGCAGTATGTTTAATTTTTTCTGCCGTGTAGCACATAAACTTCGCCCTAATACAATCAACAAAGCCCGCGAGAATATTGCCGCCCACTATGACCTTGGCAATAATTTTTTCGCCTTATTTTTAGATAAAACAATGCTTTATTCTGCAGCAATATACCCGCATGAAAATGCCAGCCTGGAGCAAGCATCGCTGCATAAAATGGCCCATATTTGTAAACGCTTACAACTGAGTGAAGATGACCATCTGTTGGAAATTGGTACTGGCTGGGGAGGTATGGCAATTTATGCCACGCAACAAACAGGCTGCCGCGTTACTAGTGTTACCATTTCGCAAGAGCAATTTAATTACGCGACCGCTTGGGTAAAACGTGAAGGTCTTGAAGACAGAGTTAATATCTTGTTACAGGATTATCGGCTTATTGAAGGAAAATTTGATAAGTTGCTTTCTATAGAAATGATCGAAGCCGTAGGCCATGAGTTCTATCGTGAATATTTTACTAAGTGCTCCGGTTTACTAAAAGCTGATGGCTTAATGTTAATACAGGCTATTACTATACAAGATCAACGCTTTGAATATGCTCACAAAAATACTGATTTTATTCAGCAGTATATTTTTCCAGGTGGCTGCCTACCGTCAAATGTCATTATTGCAAAACATATTAATGAAGACACTGACATGCAAATTATTGGGCTAGAAGATATTACGCTCGATTATGCGAAAACGTTAGAGCACTGGCGCTCTGCATTTTTTAACAATATAGCAAAGGTAAAAGATCAGGGCTTCGATGAAGTATTTATTCACATGTGGGATTTCTATTTGTGCTATTGCGAAGGAAGCTTTAGAGAGCGCGCCATAAGTACAGCGCAATTCTTATTTTCGAAGCCAGCAGCGCGCGTAATGCCGAATCTTTATGAGTAGCAATATAAGCTTAAAAGTAATCAATATTTTTAACGCTTTAGGCTTTCAAATTGGTTGGTTTATTTGTGTATTAAAAGGGAATTTTCTTGGTTTAGCCTTTGCGATTATATTTACTATTACCCAATTATTTCTGCTTTATCTCTACTCAGATAAATTTCTACTAAAGAAGGAAATTTTCTGGTTGATGGTTATTATTATAATAGGCTTCTGTATAGAAACACTATTTTTCAGCTCAGGTATTTTATACGAATATATCCATCCCGCAATGCCTATGCATTTTGTCGCTCCGCCATTGTGGATCATTTATTTGTGGCTCCTGTTTGCTACTGCACTGCGAACAAGCCTGTCATTTCTATTTAATAAACATTGGATTGTCTATTTAGTCACGGCAATAGCAGCACCCTCTAGTTATTTTGCGGGCGATCATTTAAATACAACCGTTAATATCAATGAGCCTATAGCGATTAGCTTAGTCATTATCGGCTTGGCTTGGGTCTTTACTTTATGGATTATTAAAAATTTGAAACACTACTACTTCGAGGATATCTTCCATGGTTACTAGCATGGCACTAGCCATTGCGTTATGGCCTACACAAGTTACGCAATATTGCCCACCATCAAACGATACACTTATTGTTGGCGTAGCATTTAACAACCAAAATGAATTTTTATATTGTGAATTGTTTAGTCAAATTTCTGAAAAAAAATTTCACTCAGATTATATTCGCGAATCCAACACCTTTGCAACAAAGGACTTGGATTTCTCTAATAGCTTATTTTTACCCGATGTAACGCAACTAGATTTTCGCTCAGGAGAGTTACGCGAAGCAACCATCAACAAGCATCAAGTGAATCTCAAGTACCGCGAAGAAAAAAACAGAAAAGATGAACAGGTAAACTTAGCCCGCAATGAAATGGATGCATTAGATGCAGGTTTTAATGATTTTATTCGTGCGCACTGGGATGAGTTAATTACAGGAAATACACTAACGATTAATTTTGGCTCTATAGCACATCAAAAAACATTACCGCTCCGCATCAGTCAACGAAGTTCAGAAAAATGCGGAAATATTCTTAACAAAGAATGTAGCCCAGCGCCATTTTGTTTTATGATTGAAATTGATAATATGTTTTTACGTTTGTTGGTCGGGAATATTAAATTAACCTACGATAAACAACATCGGCTACAGGAGTTCAACGGAACAGTAAATATTCAGAATAACAAACAGAAATCACAAAATGCAATTATCCATTATTATTACATCAACGATTACCTTCCAGTTCCAAACATAAAATAGCGACATAAAAAAGCCCACTCACTAGTGGGCTTTTTTATTGATACATTCTACAAACTTAAACTTTCACTTTCCTTCTTATAAAACATAAACTCAACAACCTATTTGAGTAGACTGACCATTGGCCAACAATATGATCAGCTAACAAGCCGCCGATCACAAAACCATCAGCCCGTTCAATTTTTATAAGGCATTGCGCCCAAAAAATCTTTTTTACCCAGATCAACACCGTTATGACGGAGGATGGCATAAGCGGTAGTTACGTGAAAGAAAAGATTCGGTATTGAGTGTTGAATCGCAAACTCAATACCTGTCAAATACTTACCTTCCCAGCGTGGTTGAGTTATATGACGCTCTTCTGCGCCATTGAAGTCTTGGGGAGTGAAAGTATTTAAGTAGGCTTGAACAGTTTTAATCCGTGCTAGCAACTCTACCAACGTTTTTTCGGTATCTGGATGGCTCGGTGCCTCTTTACCACATAAACGAGCCGCGCCAAATTTTGCAGTATCGCAAGCAATTTGTACCTGACGAATCAAGTTGAACTGGTCGGGAGCGAGGCGTGAATTAAGCAGAACCTCAGCATCAATCTTTTTTAGTTCGGCAAATTGTGCTGCTTTTTCCAGGAAAACAGATAAGTTATCCAAAGTTTTACAATATTGAGTTACGGTAATGGCATAAAGCATAAAAAACTCCCAAGTTATAGACGTTGATGAATGTCGCTATACATGATTGGGGGGATAAAGTTGTGTTTCAAGCGCAAATTAACATTATCTTTTAGCCAAGGCAATTCGTTAATTATGATAAAAGATACGCTTTAAGTTACAGCTGACTGGCCATTAACAATGCGTCTTCATTGCCATTAGCTGTAGGATAATAATTTTTGCGGTGTCCCACTTCAAAAAAACCTTCCTTAGAATAGAGCTCAATTGCTTTGCGGTTAGAGACACGAACTTCTAAAAATAACATATCGGCGTAACCGCGCACACACTCAATAGCATGCTGCAACAAACACGAACCAATACCTTTGCGCTGGAACTTAGGCAATACAGAAATATTGAGTAATTCAGCATCACCTCCTCCGTGAGTAACGACAACATAACCCACTAAATTATGATTATGTTCAGCCAGCCAACAACGTTGCCGGCCTTTCAAGCAATCTTCAAAACTGGATTGTCGCCAGGGATGCGAATGCGCACTACGCTCAAGGTCCATGAGCACAGGAATATCTTGCTCTGTTAATAAGCGTAATGACAATTGAATGCCGGATACGCTAGTGATTATTAAAGGCAGCGTAAATTCATTCATGATTTTATAAGTGATACTGCTCGAACGCGTAATACAATTGACGTTTTTGCAACGGCTGCTGAAGAAGCTCATTGCAGCTCGGCAAAATTAGCGCACCGAATAAAGAATCAGTTAGCAATACAGACTGCCACAGACATTCACTTCGCTCAATATCCAACGGCAAAAAATAAGTGGTCGCATTAGCACCCATTAACCACAAATATTTAATCGGACGAATTTCACATTGAACTGAAAGCCAGGTTTGTAATTCAGTTCTAGCATCAACGATAGTATGTTTTGCAAAACTGTTTTCAAGCATCGGCCAGCGTAAAACCTCTTCCTTTAAATCAAGTACACATTTTGGGAAAAAACTACGCAGCATATTATTAAGTAACAATTCTGTCGGAAGCGCTAATTTCGTATTCCGCGAATCAATAATCATTAAATTTTCAATAGGTCGCCAAACACTTAGATTAAATGCATCTATGACTGGAGAAATATTTTGCGATGATTTAGAGTTTAATTGCGTTTTTTTATCGTCAACAACGCTTGGGAATGGAGAGTTTTTATTAATTTTTTTGGCTTGCAGCAAATCGATTATTAAATTATTAATAGGTGTAACCGTAGGTGGCACATCCAAAGTTTCAATTTTCGATGAAATGCTAGATCCTGCGTCGAGCTCAAGACGGATATTATTTTCAGTTGGTGTATTGAGCTTTTCTACAACAGGAATTTTACACGGGATAGACATAGCCGCAAAAGGTAAATGCCAGCGTGGCATGTAGGTGTCTACACCCAGCGCGGATAAATACATTTGCCTCTGCAATTCATTCATATTGAAAATTAAATTCCGTCATGCTGCGGATGTGATTTTTGCGTGCGCGACGACAGTATATTTAGCGCATGTAAATATGCCTTGGCTGAAGCCGTAATAATATCCGTATCGGCACCGACACCATTTACAATATGACCGTCATGCTCCAAGCGAACCGTAACATCACCCTGCGAATCGGTCCCTTGAGTAATCGCATTTACAGAATAGAGCTGTAAATGCGATCCACTGTTTACAATTAATTCAATCGTTTTAAATGTAGCATCAACAGGACCAGAACCTATTGCGGAGGCAGCAATATTTTTGCCATTCACGCACAAGGTTATTTTTGCGGATGGAGCTCTGCCCGTTTTACACAGTACTTCTATCTCAACCAATTGATAAATTTCCTTTAGGTCTTGTGGATGCCCATCGCTCATGAGCACTTGCAAGTCTTCATCAAAAATTTCGTGTTTTTTATCTGCTAGTGCTTTAAATCGCGCAAAAGCTGCATTCAATTCGTCTGCATGTTCGAATGTAATTCCCAAAGATTCAAAGCGTGCTTTAACTGCGGCACGACCTGAATGTTTACCTAACACTAGTTTGTTTGCATGCCAACCTACATCTTCAGCGCGCATTATTTCATAGGTTTCACGATGCTTTAAAATACCGTCCTGATGAATACCTGATTCATGGGCAAACGCATTAATACCAACAATCGCTTTATTGGGTTGCACAGGAAAACCGGTGATACTTGATACTAAACGTGATGTTGGAACAATATGGCTAATATCAATATTTGTTTTTACCGGCATTAAATCTTTACGAGTTTTAATTGCCATGACAATTTCTTCTAACGCGGCATTACCTGCCCGCTCGCCCAAGCCATTGATTGTGCATTCAACTTGACGAGCGCCGTTCATAACAGCAGAAAGGGAGTTAGCGACAGCCAAACCTAAATCGTTATGGCAGTGCGTAGAAAAAATTGCCTTATCGGAATTAGGAACATTTTCAATTAAACGGCGAAACATATTTCCATATTCATTTGGCTCACCATAACCAACTGTGTCTGGCAAATTAATTGTACGCGCACCTGCATTAATGACCGATTCAATGATGCGGCACATAAATTCGAACTCAGAACGACTGGCATCCTCAAGTGAAAATTCTACATCATCCGTAAATTGGCGTGCTAATTTAATAGCCGCAACTGCTTGGTCAAGAACCTTTGCTGGATCCATTTGTAATTTATATTGCATATGAATTGGCGAGGTCGCAATAAAAGTGTGGATCCTGCCAGAATTTGCAGGTTTTAGTGCCTCGGCTGCGCGCTCAATATCGCCGCGAATTGCGCGGGCTAGACTACAGACAGTTGAATCTTTAATCACTTCAGCAACCGCGCGAACAGATTCAAAATCGCCAATACTTGCAATGGCAAAGCCAGCTTCAATAACATCAACATGCATTTTTTCAAGCATCTTCGCAATACGAACTTTTTCATCGCGGGTCATTGATGCACCCGGACTCTGTTCACCATCGCGTAAAGTTGTATCAAAAATGACTAATTTATTTTTTGATGTCATGGTGAGTCTCGATTAAAAATAATAAGGTTACTGAAAAATATTGAGTAATTATAAAGCAAGCTTGAGGTAAACCTAAATTTAAATCCACATCTAAATTTAGTCATAAAAAAACGCCCCGACAGTTATCTGAAGGGGCGTTTTAGATTTAAGAGCTTGACGATGACCTACTCTCACATGGGGAAACCCCACACTACCATCGGCGCTAAGTCGTTTCACTTCTGAGTTCGGGATGG
>JANYIO010000209.1 GCA_025362015.1 Gammaproteobacteria bacterium
GTAAATCAGGGTTATCTGCTCTGACTTCTGCCACCAACCTATTTATTCTTTCTTGTGGACTCTCATTGCTCTTCTGAGGCGAGCCCTTATCGCCATATCCTTCAGCATGATCCGCCTTACCCCCCGCCTTAATCACACTAGATCCCCACTGAACAACGTAACTCATCGCTGCACTTTGCGCACCATTCTTGAATTTTCCACCGGTTATTTCAGAAATCGTACCGCCAACGATGGCACTAGCAATCAGCCCCGGTATGCTCGACTCATCGCCTGTCCCAACCATACCCGAAGCACTAAATGCTGCACTTAACCCTGCCGAGACAAACCCATTACCAAATGAACCTCCTTGCAATTCTGCAAGGACACCGCCCATCAATGCAGACCCTAAAATTCCCGCGTATTTGCCAGCACCATAAGAAGCCATACTCATCACAAATGACTTAACGGCTGCTGTCTCACTTTCACCCTGAGTATAAAAAGCATCATTTGCAGACCATGCAGCTGCATAAAATACCCCCCCGTAGGGAATGAAAGCTAAAGCGACTCCAATAATGGAGACGGCCCAAGACGCGTGCTTATGCAGCCATTTATGAACGGGTACCCCATGCTTAGCTCTTTGAAAATCCTCTCTCCAATTGAACCCACTAGGATCTGTCTTATTTAAGGGATTATTAATGCAATACGAATAACGATTGTAACTTTGGGTATTAGTAGCCGCCTGAATATACGGATCTGCCTGCAAGAACCTTGCAAGTTTCGAATCATAAATCCGCCCGTTCATGTGAATCAGCCCCATATCATCCACCATCTCATGGCCAGTAAAGCCACGGGTAGTAATGGGTTGTTTGAAGAGTGTACTGACCATATTTATTTCATTTGCAGCAAACGCATTCCAATTTTCACCATTGCGCCTTGCACCCCAAGGGTCAAAGCTGAGCGATTGCTGGATAACACCTGCAGCATTGGTCACTACATCTAACGAGCCGAGGTGATCGTTGTATACAAAGGACTGGTCGCTGGTTATCAGTTGATTAGTAGCTGTAGTTTTGTAGGTGTATATAGCACCACCGATATAGCGCTTCCATTCAATATCAGATGTGGTACCCACTCCACTCCTGGTAATACGCTCAACATTGCCCAAATAAGTTGTTGTGGTAGTTATGCCAGCTTTTACATCCACACGTTTCCAGCGCGCACGATCTGGTCCGTAGCTGAATGTTGTGAAGTTATCCGAAGTACCGCTAGAGGTGCAGCTACCCGATTTAGTGATGCAATTAACCATGTCGTAGCTGGTATAGGTAAGGGTGCGCCCCGCCCCGCCCACTTGATTGCCATTGTTATCGTAAGTGTAAACCGCACTATCACCAGTAGTAGCAGTTACAGCATGTGGCCCAGCATTGGCTCCATAAGTAAATGTACCCAAACCCAACCTACCGGTAATATTACCCAAGCCGTTGTAAAACATATCTTGTACGCCAGAACAAGTTGGCACTGTAGAAGCTATCCCTGGAACGGTTTTGATCAGGCGGTTTAAGCTGTCATAACAGAAGCTTTCTTTAATGTTTTTGGTGCCACCACCACCCAATTTGTACGGTGATTGGTTATCGCGATAGGTGAGATTGCCAATGCTATCCCACTTGTAGTGAATGTTTTGCACAATGAATAGGCTGCCGACGTCTGACACTTGATCGGTAAGTTGGCCGGTGAGGTCATCGTAAGTATTTTTACTGATAATGCCATTACCACGCAACTCAGTGAGCACTTGACCTCGGTCATTAGTAGTAAGAGTTTGCTGTAATCGCCCACCACTACCAATATCGTTAAGTTGGGTGGCATAACCGTATTCGTTGTAGCTGGTTTGCACACCACTTTCCGCCCCACCAATGACGCCACTCAATGCATCAAACTGGCGGCTAGAACGACCAAAAGTGTCATAATAGAACCAAGATTTGTAGGGTACTGAACTACCTGGATAATAGACCGTAGTACTAATTGGCTGCATCCAAATATTAAATTCATAAAGCGTTTTATGGCAACTAGCATCTTTTTCTGTACAACTTGGCACTTCGTTCGCAAGCGCGTTACTAATTTGAGTAGTGGTAATACCCGTGGCAGTATTCATAACCACTGCCATTAGCTTGCCTTGCGTTGACGTCATATTTCCATCAACTAAGATTACAGAGTTAGCACTCTCTTGCTTAATTCCTTTTTCATAGAACCATTGTGTAAAGCCTTCAATGGCACCACTTGCGAGAATATCGGTACGGCCAATCATACGGCCTAGCTTGTCGTAAACCATGCTAGTGACTTGGCCTTTGGGGTCGCGTTGGCTGGTGAGCTCGCCAAAACTATCGTATTGATATGCCCACCACCCTGCTCTGCCGCTGGTGACTGAACTGCAGGCAATGGTTGCATCACCCGCCGCAGCTTTGAAGCCACCCTTGTCGGGATCCAGCATGAAAGTTTTACGGCCAAAAGCGTCATAACATATGCGTACAGTAACACTGGCAGCATCTGAAGTTGATGTTGTAGCCTTGAGCAAGCCACCTTGAACATCGTATTCATAGTCAATAGCGCCGCCCTTGTAATCGATTACTCTGACTAATTGCCCTAAACCATTACGAACTTCAGTTCGTGTTTGGTTCAAATCATTTTTAATGGTAGTGGTGTAACCGGAGTAAGTGCTTTCGCTAATGGCAACGCCAGGAGTCGCATCAACTGTACTATCTGGCTGGGTAACCTTTACTAATCGCCCTAATATATCGTACTCATTCTCTGTCCATTGCGTAGGGGCAACGCCAGAAAATGGCAAGGATTGACGTTTAACTCTACTGAGGTTGTCGTATTCTGTATCCACACTGATAATTTTTATACCGTCAAAACCAACTGTGCTATTGCGTATGACACGGCCGAGCATGTCGTAATATGCAAAGGCACTACTGCCCCCTGCAACACGTTTAGTAGAGCGATAAATAGCACCAGTAGGGCAGCTGATACCAGAACCACAGTAAACACTTTCGGTTCTGCTCCATGCGCCAGTGGCATCTTTACGCATGTATTCGCTGCCTAGCTCATCATAAAATACTTGGCTGCCAATACTGTTGATATCTGTACCGCTGGTAATCTGATTGTATTCGTTGCGCGCGGTCACATTGGCGGATTGGCTTAAGTCATTTCTAGTAGACAGTAAATCGCGACCATTGGTTGAGCTGTAAGTGCTAATAACTGATCTAGTTTCGAGAACACCGCGTGAATTAACCGCCGTGGTTAAGGTTGCAGTCTTGTTGCCGAAATTATCGTATTGAAACTCTGTTGTTATCCCGGTGCTACTACCGGTCTTCACAACATCAACACTATCCTGCCCGACAGTTTCCGTTTTCAAGAGATTGTTAAGCACACCGCTGGTGTAGTAATCAAAAGAAGAGGTGCGAGATGTAGACGGCTCACTATCACGCGTTGTGGTCACTATCGATTTCTTCAAACGACCAAAAACATTGTTGTTATCTAGAACACCTAAATCTCCAAAGGTGCTAGCGGTAACTTGAGTAAGAGTTGTAGGAGTGCCGTCCAATTTTTTACCGCTGGTGACGACCGTAATTTGTAAAGGATTACCATAATTGTCATAATCATTTGTGGTATTAATTGTTTGCAAAAGCAAGTCGCTAGCGCTATTTAAATCATAAGATTGTGTCGTGCTCACGTTGAGCCTGGGTTGATAACGCTTACCGATACCATTTGCACCATCAAAAGGGGCAAATATCCATATATTGCCTGCATAGCTGAGAATTTTTGCAGTGGGGCTTTCTGAGGCATAAACGACAGTCGTGAGTGGGCGCCCAATAAAAGGAAAATCTTGGCGATAGGTGGTTACGGTAGTAATACTTGTTTGTGCATCTACAGTAGTAAGTTTATTAAACCCTAAAAAGCCGCGCCCAGAGGCCTGTATTTTCGCTTCACCGTAATAATAGGTAACTTTACTTTTTGCATTATTCTGTACAGAGCCAGCAGTTGTACCCGCGGCTGGCGCACTACTTTCTACTGAGGTTACAATTTGCGTAGAACCGTTAACTTCTAAAACTGGCGCTCCTTTGTTGGTATTATTTAGTACTAAGGTACTGCTATTAGGCACATCCCAACCACCATTCAACCTCTTGTAAAAGCTGCTGGCATCTGCGGTGTAATAAGTAAAGGTGGGTGGACAAGCCGATGGCGAAACCATCCCAGCTGGAGGGCACTGTGAAATACCCGTTTGCGCTACAGACGTTGGATTTATATCCGTAGTGAGGTAGTGTTTTTTTCCATTAGTTACACTATTTGACAAAGTACCGTAGTTGATTTGGGTGACATTGCCTAAACCATTTACAATCGAATATATAGCAGTATTTTGCTGGTTTGCAGGCACAGGAGCAGTTTGTGCGGCGCCACCGACACAGAGATAGCGTAGTTGAAGAGGATCCCATTCTGAATGACATGGTATAGAGGCAATACCTATATCCATGCTACCAACATTAAGCTTAAGAGTGGATGAGCTTATTTGAATATAGTCAAAAATACCATCACCACTCACATCCATTATTAAATGCGAATCGTTTACTTCGCCGAAGGTTCTATTAATTTGGGTGGCTTGATCTATTGTATTACCCCACAGCAATACTTTAAGAGATCCATATTGATTGCCCGTGCCAGCACCACGCTCATTCCAAACAATATCTATTTTTCCATCGCCATTGTAATCAAGGAACTGAGGAATGGCGTTTGCAGGTAAAGTTACCCACTGTACTGCCGGGTTGAAACCCGCACCGTTATTTAACTGATAAGTGTAAGCAAGATTAGTTTTGTAAACTAAATCTGCCAAACCGTCAGAGTTCAAATCAACTAGTTGGGCATCGTTAGGTACAACACCATAGTTTGTTAAAATGTTATTTATATCAACGAGCGCGTACTTTGTTGTTGCATTGACAATTTCAGTACCACCTCCGCCTCCCGTATTGGCCCTCGTACATGAATAATCTTGACTCACAATGCCAATAAAATCTGCTCTACCATCACCATTAAAATCGCCCGCCGACCCAGCCTGTATAGTTTTGCTAAGTGGTCCATAGACTCCACAGTTAGATAATAATGGCGATATAGTACCCAGCGCTGTAGTAAAACTACCATTTGGATCCCAAACAAACGGGGTGACAACCGCAAAGGAGTAAGCTTTATTGGAGGTGTCCAGTTCTGCGTTTCTAAGAAGTAACTGATAATTAGTGGAGGTAGCAGCATCGACCAGG
Source organism: Gammaproteobacteria bacterium (assembly GCA_025362015.1). Classification (GTDB taxonomy): domain Bacteria; phylum Pseudomonadota; class Gammaproteobacteria; order Pseudomonadales; family Cellvibrionaceae; genus Cellvibrio. Next base: position 5,277 of record JANYIO010000209.1, read on the forward strand.
CCATCGCTATTTATATCAGCAAAAACAGTCTTTATATCTGCTAGCCCAGGGTCAATAGTTGTGCTGCTCGAATCAATTTTCCAAAGAAATGCACTACCAATGGGTTTAATGGTTGATAGGTAAATAGTCCACTTTGTCCCATTGTAGATGGCAACATCCTGGCGGCCATCCGCATTGTAATCCAAATTACTGATTCTAACTTTGGTATAGTCAATATTACCAAGATAAATGTTGGAGATACCTTCGTTATTTGCATATTTAACATTGAACCAGATGGGAGCAATATTACTTCCGGCTGTGCAATTACACGTTAAAAACATTAAATCCAAACGTCCATCACCAGTTACATCACCAAATAAAGTACTCAGTGCATAGCCAGACGAGGTCAAATTGGTTGTTTCTGCAGTTGCACCATCGCCATAACCAATATGGCTGCCACCACCCCAATTAAACCGCAGTGGCGGCAAGCAACTTGATCCTTTGCATTCCTGAATATTCTCTAATCGACTAATATTATTTTGGTAACGTGAATCAGAACTGGTGCTGCTCATATAAGACAAAGTAAACGTGCGTAATTCTATCCCGCCATTACTCACTTTAATTTTGTCTAAAATTTGGTTTTGACTAAACAAATAACCTGCCACATAGGCAGACGAAGGATCTAAACGAGTTTTATAATAAAAATTGACTTTAGCCGCTGGGCTACTACTGCTTCCAGGTGAGGAAAATGCATAATTGATGACATTAAGGCGCTGACCTGTTGTGGCATCACCTTCATAAACATAATCAATGCCGTTTTTAACATTATCCTCAAAACGATTAATTGCCCAGCTAAGCACGGTGGTTGTGGATGCTGCAGAAGAACCGCTGACTTTTGAATCTGTTGTGTTGCCATAGGTAGACGTGGATCCATCTTTTGCAACTACAGTAAAGTACGCAGGATGACCCGCCGAGCCACCGTTTGCGGTCACAGTTACAAAGGTGTCTATTTCTGTTTTATAGGTGCTACCCACAGCGCCATAAGCACCTGTGGCTACAATTAACTTTTGACCATCCAGACAAAATCTATCCGTTGAGCTAAAGGTAATTGGCTTTGCATTTCCATCTTGACTGAGTGTTTGGCGGCAACGTGAAATGGACGATACACCACTAAGGGACCAACCTTTACCCGCCAGACCTGAACCTGCGTTGCTAGAATAATTAAGCGCAACTTGTGGTGTAACACCCGCAACACCATTGGGTAAACCTAGGGGAATATTATAAGTTGCTGCACCAGACTCATCTACTCTGAACTGGCCAGCAGTACTGCCCACATGAGTAACCGTACCCAAGGTGGTCACTACTGGAGTAGCGGGACGTGTCGTTGCAGGAGTTACCTCAAAAGGTTTGATTGGCTTACCATTCACGTCGGCTAAATAAGCAGTTTGGGCACCGCTCGAACCAAGAACATAACTTCCTAGTAAAATATCTTTTTTGCCATCGCCATTAATATCAGTAATTGCTAAGGCCACATTTCTGTCACTAATGCCAACAAAATTAGATGGACTATAAACGGAGCTAATAACAAGCGGGGTTGGGCTACTGCTCGTATTAGTTAGTAGAAGCGCAGACGCAGAAGCGTTTATACCACGCAACAAAATGCTATTTTCGCCTGATACACCGTTATTCCAGATGAAAACATCGGAGTTCAGTTGTGCCAGCTTTAGTTGGCCAGAGGTAATTTTTGCTGCAAGTTGGGAGTCAGTTAAGGAAAACGTCAGAGGAGCATTATAACTACCAGCATTTCCCGGGATAAGGAAATTCGCGGTGCCTCTTATAAAAAATGGAGTGGCAATATCGCCATGCAAAAGAATAAATAACGGCTTTTGTGCAAAATAGTAATCGCTGTAACCATTTACATCGTCGTCGGCGTTACCCATGTAGATATCGTAATTACCCGTATTGATCTCTGCCGCATAGGTGCATTGACTAGCAACGAACAAAGAAATAATTGATGCAAAAACTATCCATGCATGACGCACCATAAAGCCTCCAGGCTTAAACCTGATTTAAGTAATAGAAGAAATTTGAGATTTGACGGCAACAAAATGAAGGGGGTAAAACGCTTAAAGTCGAATCCATGATCTTTGTAATCTACTGTGATTTTAATAATGTGCGCCTGCCAGCGCGCATAGTATCCAAGCCAATCGCCTAAATCAACCCTATAGCTACCATATCCTGTGGCATTGCCCAACACTCGGTTTTACGCTCGTTATCGGTTAACGACGTTTAAACAACATTTTAGAAAGTTTTTCATTTTTACCCCCATATTTTCTCGTTTATTTGGTTATTCACAATTTTTATGCCCTAAACAATGCGCTTATTACTCTTTTCCTTATTTCGTAAATGGATAGAAGAATTGAGTTAGTTAATGCGCCAAAATGATGATTATTGCGCCTAACAAATTCTACTTTAAGCGACTAATATTTTACCTAACGACTTTGTGAGCCTTATTACGCTTTAAGTTGATCAAAGTTAGCAGCTGTATGGTTTGGTCGTTACTCAATTCCAATACTAACTTATAAGAGAATAAAAATTATGCGTAAGTACAAAAATAGCGATGTGCGCTGTAAAGCAAAATTAGCAATGTTCGCGGGAGCTTTATCACTTTTCGGCGCTCAAGCAATGGCCGATGTACTAAACCCTGTTATAGGCCCGCTCCTATACGAAGAAAACTTTAATACTCTCGATTCAACTATTTGGACCAGCGTCGATGGCGATGGCTGTGAGATAGGTTTGTGTGGTTGGGGTAATCAGGAGCTGGAATATTACAGCCCTGCTAATCTCAGCATTGTGAATGTTCCTTTCGAGCCTGCGACTAAAGCTTTGGCAATCGAAGCCCGCAGAGAGGTTCACGGAACTCATTCTTTTACGTCAGGCAAAATTACCTCTTCAAACAAGCTTCAAGTCAAATATGGCTTGGTTGAGTTTCGTATGAGTACTCCTCAAGTTGGCGTTGGTTTGTGGCCAGCCGGTTGGATGTTAGGTACCAGCCTTGCTTCCTGGCCCTCAAAAGGCGAACTCGACATCATGGAAATGGGCCACAGCGCGGCAGGAATGGCCGGCGCCGGGCTTGCAGGTTCAGACATTAATAGCTACACCGCGTCTAATGCGATTTTCTATTCCAGTACCGCTTGTGTACAAGGCAACGCGTCTTGCGCAGCTATGACTGCCTGGCAAACTAAAAATGCGTATGTGGCAAGTAACCCCTTAATTAACCGTTTTGTTACCTATCGTATGTACTGGACTGATACCCAAATCCGCTTCACCGTTGTCGATGCAGGTGTTGAGCATGATATGTATGCAGCGCCTATCCCTATTACATCTGAATCTTCAGAGTTCCAAGCGCCCTTCTACTTTTTATTCAACTTGGCGGTAGGTGGTAACTTCACTGATGCTGCAAATGTGGCTCAGGTGACAGCGCCATTACCAGGCAAAATGTACATCGACTATATCCGCGTTTACCAATTGAATGGCCTTGGTGAAGTCAAACTGGGAAGCCAGGTAAAACCGGAAACAGGTACTTTTGGTGTATTTACGGACAATACCCCGACTACCAATAAGCAAGAAGCCGGCGTGAGTGATGATATCTGGATTTGGAATACCACATCCACAGCTGCAGGTACTACCCCCGCTTATGAAGGCAGTAATGTGATTGCGTGGAAATATACTGCGTCACAATGGTTTGGCGGTGGTATTGCGTCGAGACAAGCTCACGATATGGGTAATTTTATCAATGGTAACCTGAAATTCAGGATTAAAATTCCAGCAAATGTAGGCTTTAAGGTTGGGGTTTCAGACACCTATACCAATGAAAACTACATAAACTTCCCGGCGAATACAACTATCTATGGTTTAGTGCGCGATGGTAATTGGGCACAAGCTACTGTACCTATCTCAGTATTACGCGGTAATTTGGTGGCATTGCAATCAATGTCTTCCTTGTTCAACATCGTGAGCATTGATCCGCAACCAACTGCTAATTTCGACATGGCAATTGATGACATTGTATGGGAGTGTGGTACTGGTGCGGCTTGCCAGGCGACAAGTTCAGCGTCGTCAGTGGCTGCATCATCTATCCCGGCTTCATCTATCCCGGCTTCATCTAAACCAGCTTCATCAATAGCTGCGTCTGTGCCTGCATCATCGGTTCCAGCGTCCTCTAAACCAGCATCATCTATTGCGGCATCTTCTGTTCCCGCATCATCTGTTCCGGCTTCATCTAAACCAGCATCGTCTGTTGCTGCATCTTCCGTAGCGGCTAGTTCATCTGTTGCTTCTGGTAATGGCTACACAGTACTTTCTGCGACCAGCATCAGATTCTATGCCAACAATGCACCATGGGCTGATATTCACTTCACCGTTAGTGGTGGAGCGCAGCAAAATGTCAGAATGACTGTAAGTGGTGCTAATAACATCTTTGATGTTACTGGTTTAACCAGCGGTGCAGTAGTGAACTACAACTTCACTGTAGGTATTGCAGCTGGTGGTGCAACTGATACTGCCTGGGCAAGTGTTACTTGCTGTTCAGGTGCAACAAGCTCAGTAGCACCAAGCAGTGTTGCCGCGAGCAGTGTTGCTGCCAGCAGCAAACCAGCAAGTTCAGTTGCAGCTAGCTCAGTTCCAGCCAGCAGTGTTGCCGCCAGCTCTTCCAGTGCAGCTGCGACCAATGGCTACACTAAACTAACTACTACTAGTGTAAAATTCTTTGCCAATAATGCAGCCTGGGTAGATCTTCACTTCACAGTTAGTGGTGGAGCACAACAAAATGTCCGTATGATTCATAACGCAGATAATACCAATAACTACACCATAACAGGTGTTCCAGTTGGAGCTGTGGTGACTTACTCCTATACTATAGGTCAGACTGTCGGGGCAATAGATACAGCTTGGGTACAATTTAACATGTAGAACTCGTTAGACCCTTACTACAGAGAATAAGGGTTTAATAGCAAGTTTCAGCCCCTTTTTAGGGGCTTTTTTTATTGTAGGCAATGGATAACTTCTGGCTACAAATATTCAGGCTAGCTAAAAATTTTCATCTTTCTGCATTTTGGTATAACCTTGCCGCCCTTTATTTATCTGCCTGAAAGCCCGATTTTATGCGTCGCCAAGACTTTTTTTATTATCTACCAGACTCATTGATTGCACGTGCGCCAACTGCGGAGCGTCGTGGTAGCCGCCTGTTGTGTTTGGAGGGTGCAACCGGTGAACTAAATCATCGTCAATTCCCTGCTTTGTTGGATTTAATAAACCCTGGTGATTTGCTGGTGTTTAACGATACCCGCGTGCTTCCGGCGCGGCTATTCGGACAAAAAGAAAGCGGCGGGCAAATAGAGATTTTGATAGAGCGCGTACTGGATACGCACCGTGTACTCGCTCACGTTCGCGCGAGTAAATCCCCTAAAGTGAATTCCATTATTCTGTTGGAAGACAGCACTCGCTTAAAAATGTTAAAACGCCATGATGCGTTGTTTGAGCTGGAATTGTTAAGTGATGAAACCGTACTGCAGGTCTTAGATCGCATCGGTCATATGCCTTTGCCGCCGTATATTGATCGGGAAGATGCTGTTAGCGACCGCGAACGCTATCAAACCGTGTATAGCCACAAACAAGGTGCGGTGGCAGCACCAACGGCTGGCTTACATTTTGATGACTTGATGTTAGAACAACTGCAAGCAAAAGGCGTGAAGATAGCATTTGTAACGCTACATGTTGGCGCCGGTACTTTTCAGCCCGTACGTGCCGACAATATCACCGAGCACCATATGCATTCGGAGGTGATGGATTTATCGGCTCAAGTGTGTGAGTTAGTGCGCCAAACCAAAGCTGCTAGTAAGCGGGTTATCGCGGTAGGCACTACGAGCGTACGCTGCCTTGAAAGTGCGGCACAGGGTTTTACTGACCCCAGCCAAAAGGGTGAAATTCATCCCTATCAAGGTGAAACGGCGATTTTCATTTACCCCGGCTATCACTTTAATATTGTGGATGTGCTTTTAACCAACTTCCATTTGCCAGAATCTACCTTGTTGATGTTGGTGTCGGCATTTGCGGGCTATCGCAACACCATGCACGCCTATGCCGAAGCCATCGCCCATAAATACCGTTTTTTCAGCTATGGCGATGCCATGTTTATCACCAAAAATTCTCTTGCAGAACATGAAGTTATTTCTGTAACCCATTAAATATACTAACTTTTTACTTAGAGAAAATGCTGTGACCAACTCTTTTATGCAGTTTGACCTAGACACTCCCGTGAACACCCAACACGGCCGTGCACGCCGTGGGCGGATGACCTTTCCACGCGGAGTGGTAGAAACGCCCGCGTTTATGCCCGTAGGAACCTATGGCACCGTGAAAGGCATGCTGCCTCGCGATATTAAAGAAATAGGCGCGCAGATTATTCTAGGCAACACCTTTCACTTGATGCTCCGCCCAGGCACTGAAGTAGTGAAAGCGCATGGCCCCTCTAACTCAGGAACATTGCACAATTTTATGCAATGGCAAGGCCCTATCCTTACTGACTCGGGTGGCTTTCAAGTTTTCAGCTTGGGCAAAATGCGCAAAATCACTGAAGCCGGTGTTGCCTTTAAATCTCCGATTAATGGCAGCAAAGTGTTTCTCGACCCTGAAACCTCCATGCAAGTGCAGCGCGATTTGGGATCAGACATAGTTATGATCTTCGATGAATGCACTCCCTACCCTGCCACCGAAAAACAAGCGCGAGATTCCATGGAGCTTTCCATGCGCTGGGCAGCACGCTCTAAAACGGCTCATGGCGATAGCCCTTCGGCGTTGTTTGGTATTGTCCAAGGCGGCATGTATGAACATTTACGCAGTGAATCCTTGAATGGCCTTACGAGTATTGGTTTTGAGGGCTACGCTATTGGCGGTTTATCGGTCGGCGAACCTAAAGAAGATATGCTGCGCGTACTCGAACATCTCACACCTGAGATGCCGCAAGATAAACCGCGCTATTTAATGGGAGTGGGCAAACCAGCCGACATAGTAGAAGCTGTGCGCCGCGGTATTGACATGTTCGACTGCGTAATGCCTACGCGCAATGCACGCAATGGCCATCTCTTTACCAGCGAAGGCGTTATCAAGCTACGCAACGCCAAATACCGCAGCGATACCAGCCCATTAGATAGTCGTTGCGATTGCCATACTTGTCAGAATTTCAGTCGCAGTTACCTTCATCATTTAGATAAATGCAATGAAATGCTCGGCGCGCAACTCAATACCATTCACAACTTGCGTTACTATCAAAATTTGATGTCAGCGATGCGCAAAGCGCTGAGTGAAGGTTCATTTGACACCTTTTTGGCTGAGTTTTACGGCTGGCAAGGGTTGGAAGTGCCAAAAGCACCCCAACAATAGCAAGCCATAGTGCCAAACAAGGTTGTAAGTCATTGTTACAACCCATTAAATCGGTATAATCCGGCGCTTTGTGTAACTAATTACCTTTAATCAGGGAGTCGTCATCCTCGCGCAGCGGGGATCCAGCCCT
>JANYIO010000214.1 GCA_025362015.1 Gammaproteobacteria bacterium
CAGTAATAAGTTTCATTGCTTGTTCCTTTATTTTTCTGTGATAGGTTCTTGATAAGTATGGTGTAGTTTTTTAGTTCTGCGCTGCAAATTAAGAAACGCTTAACATTATCTTTTCTGTTCAGGTTGACCACTAAGATACACGCTGGCCTTACGAAAAGCACCTGTTTGTCATGCATAAGTTTCTAGCAGAACAATTGAGTACCTTGCTTATGCGTCAATGCTGAGTGAACTAGGGTTAAAAAAAGCCTCTTGTAGATGCTACAAGGGGCTTTTTTAAGGCAGTTATTTGTACTCTTTATCTTGCGTTTATCTCAGGGCGCCTTGCGGTGCCCTGAGATAAGCAGTACCAAACTTACAGTCTTAAAGGTTGTAAGCGTTCTCGTCGTGATCGGCCAAGTCGAGGCCTATTTCTTGTGCTTCGTCGCTTGCGCGAATACCAATGGTATGTTTCAGAATGAACAAGATTACGAAGGCTACGAAAGCAGACCAGGCTAGTGTAATGCCTACGTCCCATAGTTGAGCAACGATCTGTGTCATAGCGTCGAAATCACCGACTTTGTTAGCAACATAGTCCCATACACCTGTACCGCCGAGTGCCGGGTTAACGAATATACCAGTGCCGATAGAGCCAACGATACCGCCAACGCAGTGCACACCAAAGGTGTCGAGTGCATCGTCATATCCAAGCCAGTGTTTAACTTTGGTTACGGCGAAGAAGCAGATGGTAGCGGCTACAGCGCATAATACAAATGCACCGCCAACACCGACGTAACCTGCTGCTGGAGTGATTGCAACTAATCCCGCAACAATCCCGGAACAGATACCCAGCAAGCTTGGCTTACCTTTAACCAACCACTCAACCAACATCCAGGTAACACCAGCGACGGCGACACCGAACAAGGTATTGAAGAACGCGAGGCCAGCTGAACCGCCTGCTTCCAATGCTGAGCCGGCGTTGAAACCAAACCAGCCCATCCACAACATACCGGTACCGATTGCAGTCATCATTAAGCTGTGTGGAGGCATTGCGATTTTACCGTAACCCTTGCGTGGGCCAAGCATCAGAGCTGCAACCAAAGCTGCTATACCAGAGTTAATGTGAACTACTGTACCGCCAGCAAAATCGAGGGCGCCTTTTTGGAAGAGAAAGCCGGCGTGACCGGTGGCTACAGCAGCAGTGTCGGCAGTGCTATAGGCGTCAGGACCATCCCAGTACCAAACCATATGTGCAATTGGCAGATAAGCAAAGGTGAACCACAAAACGCTGAATATGATCATGGCGGAAAACTTGAAGCGCTCTGCAAACCCACCACAAATTAACGCGACTGTAATTGCAGCGAAGGTCAATTGGAACATACAGAATACGAAGTCAGGTATGTATTGTCCTTTGCTGAAGGTGGCAGCCACTGCCGTAGTTGGATCGTCACCAGACATGAAAAGCTTGTCGAGCGAGCCGATGAAGGGTGCAAAGAAACCGCCTTCGTGACCTGCTGTGAATGCAGCGCTGTAACCGTAAATTACCCAGAGCACTCCGATCACACAGAAAATCGCAAAGCTTTGCATAACTGTCGACAATGCGTTCTTTCTGCGCACCATGCCAGCGTAGAACAACGCAAGGCCAGGCACGGTCATAAACAGCACGAATGCCGTCGATGTCATCATCCAGGCGATATCGCCTTTGTTGCAGTCAAAACCCTTGTCACCACATTTTGGTGCGGCTGCAGGGGCGCCAGTGGTTGCAGCAGCCGGTACAGCTTCTACCGGTGTAGCCGCGTCTGCAGCAGCTACGGGCTCAGTTGTAGTTGTAGCTGCATCATCTGCAAGTGCGGTGAATACTGAACCGCATAACAGGGCCAGCAGAGCTAAAGATGCTAAAGTTTTTTTCATGGCAGGTTTCCTTATAATGCATCTGCGCCGGATTTGCCGGTGCAGATGCGTATAATGGTTTATCTAATGCGAATAATCTGTCACCAAATTTTCCGCTTGTTATTGATTACAATGCTTCTTCGCCTGTTTCACCTGTACGTATGCGTACAACCTGTTCAAGATTGGAAACAAATATTTTCCCATCGCCGATTTTGCTGCTATTAGCAGCTTTCGTAATGGCTTCTACAACGCGATCTACCTCGCTATCAGCCACAGCGATTTCAACTTTTGTTTTTGGTAGAAAATCGACGACATATTCAGCTCCGCGGTACAACTCGGAATGCCCCTTTTGCCGACCAAAACCCTTTACTTCAGTCACTGTCATACCATGTACGCCAATTTCAGATAGTGCCTCACGTACGGCATCAAGCTTGAATGGTTTTATAACTGCTGCTATTAATTTCATATCTGCACCCCTCAAAAAATCCTACACATTGCTGTGTAGGAAGCGCCGGAAATACCACTTTTTTTCAAGATTAAAATCACAAAAGCTGAATCAAACAAAAGCATTTGATCAACATATTGATCCATCTTTATATTCAAAGCTGATTTAGCATTTTATAGGCCAATTAAAAATAATTGTTAAGATTCAAATAGATATGCAATTTTAGCTGTCACAAATTTACCTAAATCATCGGCCTAGACAAAAGCTGTGCGCCAATATGAGGCATTGTTGCGGGCACGAAGCACTATTTTGGGGTGAAACCTTGTTTGGTTCTAAAAATCGCGCGCCAGATCTTAAAACTTCGCAGCGTAGTTGCTGACCTCATTGCCAACAATCGATACACTACAAGCAGTATCATCCTGAGGAGTTTTTATGATTAGCGCTTTAGCTCAACGTATTAGCCAAGAACTACAACAAGCTTTACCCTTGCTGAGTGGTCTCATTCCCAAGCGTGAGTTACAAGTAACCCTGCAATCTGTTTTGGCGCGCATGGACTTAGTTACGCGTGATGAATTTGATGCGCAAGCTGCAGTATTGCAACGTACGCGAGCCAAACTTGAAGCGCTCGAGCAACGCTGTGCGCAGTTAGAAGAGCGCGACTTACAAGGAGTAGAGAAAAAATAGGAAAGCAAAAGGATTGCGACAAAAAGCATTTATGACAAGTTGCAAGGTCACTTTTGCTTTATGGCGTTGAATTGTTTATATTCAGCGCACAGGTCAAAACGCGGTTTTGTGTTTTGATCATTGCAGGCCATGAGGCCACTAACATCTGTCTAGCAAGGAATGCCAATGTCACTCGCCATTATCTACACTCGTGCAAAATTGGGCGTAAATGCTCCTCTCGTTACCGTAGAAGTACACATCTCCGCGGGGTTACCCAGTCTCGCGATTGTCGGGTTACCCGAAACAGCCGTTAAAGAAAGCAAAGATCGTGTTCGTAGCGCCATCTTGAATAGTTACCTGGAATTTCCCACGCGTCGCATTACCGTTAATCTCGCTCCTGCCGATCTACCCAAAGAAGGTGGTCGCTATGATTTGGCTATTGCGCTCGGCATTCTTGCTGCATCGGGGCAGATACCGACACCAGTACTGAGCCACTACGAGTTTTTAGGCGAGCTTGCATTGTCTGGCGAATTGCGCTCAGTGACTGGCGCATTGCCAGCCGCACTCGCGTGTGGTGATGTTAAGCGTGAGCTCATTATTAGCCACGCTAGTGCCAGTGAAGCCGCGCTGAGTAGCATCCGTATTTTTGGTGCAGAAAGTTTGTTGCAAGTATGCGCACACTTACATGATCGGGAGCACCTATTTCAAGCCAGTGCGCCAGACGCTTTGGACGTTGAGCAGGTGCTTGATATGCATGATGTCAAAGGCCAGGCACAAGCTAAACGCGCATTGGAGATAGCTGCCAGTGGTGGCCATAACTTGTTACTTTATGGTCCGCCTGGTACTGGTAAAACGATGCTCGCCAGCCGCTTGCCGGGCATACTGCCCAAACTCGATGAGCGCGAGATGATCGAAGTTGCTGCGGTTTATTCAGTTGCCGCGCAAACGCAAACACACTCATGGCGAAAACGTCCATTTCGCGCACCACATCACACCGCTTCAGCTACAGCGCTAGTGGGTGGCGGTAGTAACCCCAAACCGGGCGAAATCTCACTTGCGCATTGTGGTGTGTTATTTTTAGACGAGTTGCCAGAATTTCCGCGCGCGGTACTAGAGGTATTGCGCGAGCCATTAGAAAGCGGCGAGATACGGATTTCGCGTGCACGTGCGCAAATTTGTTTTCCTGCGCGTTTTCAATTAGTGGCCGCAATGAACCCATGTCCCTGTGGTTATTACGGCAATAATGACAATCGATGTCGTTGTACTGCTGACCAAGTACGCCGTTATCGCGACAGAATTTCTGGCCCTATGCTCGATCGGATAGATTTGCACGTGCCGGTACTTGCGTTACGTCAAGGTGAATTACACAGCAAGACTGCAGGCGATAACAGTCAAGTCATTCGTGTGCGAGTTGAAGCTGCGCGCGCACGGCAGTTGCAACGACAAGGCAAAGCTAACCATCAATTGAGTGCGCCGGAATTAGAAAAATATTGTTTGCTGAGTGATGCGGATAAAGCGTTGTTAGAGCACGCGATTAATAAAATGGGATTATCAACGCGTGCTTACCATCGCGTTTTAAAAGTGGCGCGCACACTAGCGGACATGCACAACAAAGATCAGCCGGGTACTGAAGAGATCAGTGAAGCTTTGAGTTATCGAACTTTAGATCGACAATAATTAATTGTTGTAGAGTTTTTTAGGGTGCTTGGGTCAGCGCTTGAGTGATTGCACCTATGACTGCTTCCAGCGAGTCATTACCCTTGCGTTGATAAACCAATACGCCGTGCGTATCGAGTACTGAGATCATATTCGAGTGCGCGATTTCGCCGGCATCCTGACGATAGCGAACATCAAATAATAATGCTAATTCGCGCGTGTCATCATTATTGCCGCGCACAAAATGCCAGCGTGTTGAAGCAATACCATGTTCTTGCAAAAAACTTTTCATTGTTTTTGCTGAATCATTTTCCGGGTCAAGTGACACCAATAAAAACTGCACTTTGTTTTTTAGTGCTCGTGACAACATTCCGTCAAGCCGTTTTAAATCAGCAACGATAATTGGGCAAACACTGGTGCAATGTGTATATACAAATGCAACAAGTTGCACATGTCCTTGTTGTTGCGAAAGTGCAAAGAGTGCAGAATTTTGATCATTGAATTGCACAGTAGAGTTGAAGAGCGAGTTTGCCTCAAAATTCGCTGCTAGTACCTGCGATGAAAGCATTAAGATAACTAAACACAAAATAAAGCGACTCATTTATTCTTCTCCCGCACAACGAAAACCAAGATTAGCCAATGTGTAGCGCGCACTTAGCGAGGCGCGAATTGCGTAGCGCATAAAAGTTGCATAATCACTTGGGTCGGCACTGCCTGCAGCTCCAGCGCCGCAAAAAAATTGATTGTCGGTGGTGGATTCGCCGCTGCTTAATACGCTGTTAAAATCGCCAGTCCATTC
>JANYIO010000150.1 GCA_025362015.1 Gammaproteobacteria bacterium
AAAGCTTCGATGAAGATGAAGCATGTGCAAATCCAAACGATTATTGATCATATTGCCAAGGCTGTTGCCAGCGAACAAATAACTGTTAGCCCATAAATTTTCTCAAAGAGCCAATACATGTCTGACCTCTTTATCACTGACCCCTTTATCACTCGTTTAGATGCCAACCAGAGCGATTTTGCTGCGCGTCTGGATCAGCTTCTGGCATGGGAATCTGTCAGCGATGCTCGTGTTGCGGATGTAGTAGAAGACATTTTGCAGCAGGTTAAAACTCGCGGTGATGCTGCAGTCATTGAATACACTAATCGCTTTGATCGTCGTAATGTACAACGTATGGCTGAGTTGTTTATTACAGCTAAACAGTTGCAAGCGGCGCTCAGCCAAATCACTTCAGAACAGCGTCGGGCACTGGAAACTGCTGCCGAGCGCATTCGCACTTATCATCAGTACCAACTGCAGTCTTCCTGGCGTTATACCGAAGCCGATGGCACAGTGCTGGGCCAGCAAATTAGCGCTATGGAGCGCGTTGGCTTGTATGTCCCTGGTGGCAAAGCATCTTATCCATCATCCGTTTTGATGAACGCCATTCCGGCGAAAGTCGCAGGTGTAAACGAATTAACCATGGTTGTTCCGGCACCTGATGGCGAGCTAAGCCCGATGGTGCTCGCCGCTGCCGCAATTGCCGGTGTTGATCGTGTAATCACCATCGGTGGAGCTCAAGCTGTTGCTGCATTAGCTTTTGGGACAGAAACCATTACTAAAGTCGATAAAATTGTTGGCCCTGGCAATATTTATGTCGCTACGGCAAAGCGTGCAGTGTTTGGGCAAGTAGCAATCGATATGATTGCGGGCCCTTCCGAAATATTAGTGATTTGTGATGGCCTAACTGATCCCGACTGGATTGCGATGGACTTGTTTAGTCAAGCTGAGCATGACGAGCAAGCACAGTCAATTTTGCTGTGCCCTGATGCAGATTATTTGGATAAAGTGGAGATGGCAATGCAACGTTTACTGCCAACACTTTCACGCCAGGCGATCGCTGAAGTGTCGATTAAAAATCGCGGTGCATTGATTCTGGTGAAGGATATAGCTCAGGCAATTGCAGTCAGCAACCGTATAGCGCCGGAGCATCTGGAACTGTCAGTAGCAGAGCCGGAAAACCTATTGCCGCAAGTTCGACATGCCGGCGCGATCTTTATGGGGCGCCACACACCTGAAGCATTAGGCGATTATTGCGCTGGGCCTAATCACGTATTGCCTACATCGGGCACTGCGCGTTTTTCATCGCCATTAGGCGTTTACGATTTCCAAAAACGCAGTTCGATTATTATGTGCTCGCCAGCCGGGGCGTCGGAGTTATCAAAAGTAGCTTCCGTATTGGCACGCAGTGAGCATTTAGAAGCGCATGCGCGGTCTGCGGAATATCGAATTAAATAAATTGTTATTCTTTACGTTTGTGTATGGTTACTGGGTTGCATTTTTGCGACGGCGATTAACTCCAGCACTTTACCCTCACGCAAAATGCGAATTTTTATTTCACTCCCTAGCTCGATGTCCGCAACTAAATTTTTTACTGTATGCCCGTCAGTTACCGCTATGCCATTGATGTGAGTAATCACATCATTGGGTTTTAGGCCCGCCTTGTCGGCAGGTGCGTTGGGCTCTATACCGGTTACAATCATTCCTCCGGTGCCGTAAACCTCAACGCCTTTAGTACTTAATTGCTCGGCGGATATTCCCAGCCAAATACGCCTGACTTCGCCAAACTCAACGATTTGTTTTAGCGATTTCATAGCAATCTCTGCCGGTACAGCAAAACTAATACCTACAGATGCTGCGGTAGTTTCATCTAATTGTGCGGTATTAATGCCTATTAAATTGCCGCGTGCATCAATCAAGGCGCCACCAGAATTTCCGGGGTTAATAGCAGCGTCAGTTTGAATAAAGTTTTCGCTATCATTTATGCCTAAATTCCAACGCCCGGTTGCACTTACAATTCCCTGGCTAACACTTTGGCCAACACCAAATGGATTGCCAATGGCAAGTACTACATCGCCAACGCGAATGTTGTTAGGTTGATCTACATTGATGGCGAACAGTTTGTCGAGTTTGATTTTTAATACAGCAATATCATTTTCAGCATCAATACCTACTAGCTCCGCCGAGGTAACGCGGCCGTCGTAAAGCAATACTTGAATTTTATCAGCGCCATTAATGACATGGTTGTTGGTTAGAATTAGACCTCTGTCGTCAACAATAACCCCGGATCCCAGTGTTTTTTGCATGCGTTCTTGTAGGGGGGTATTGGAGTTATTATAAAAATGACGATAGTAAGGATTGTTGTAATAACCAGGCGCGCGTTGTAACACTTTCTTTTCGGTGTAGATATTTACGACGGCTGGTGCAGCGTGACTTACGGCATCAGCATAAGAAACCGGGCCGGAGCCGTAAGAGGTAGTTGCTAATGAATTATGTTGAGCTCGCAATTGCGGAAAAAGTATGAGCGATAAAAGCGCAATTATGATGCCTGCTGCCACTGGCCATCCTACATATTGCAGCAGACGTTGTAATTTCATAGGGTGTGCTCAAATTTACAGGGTTTTTATTAAACACCCCGTCTAAGCGGGGTTTGCTGGTAATATTTTTTGTCTGTGTCATTAGTAACGTTTGGCGGCACCATCAAAGTCGTAATCATCCGGTGTTTCAGTGGGGTGCGCAGGGTAGCTGGGTTCGTCGTCGCGTAAACCATAGTCTGCGCTTAAGGTACCCTTACTACCAGCATCTTTAGGCGCCCAATCGCGTGGAGGCTGGATGTTTTGTGCGTTGACGTAGCTGGTTTTAGTAGCGATCAAATTGGCATTAGCTGCGTCTAATATTTTACGGCTAATTTCCGGTGTGGCTAATTTTAATGCGCTACTGGTTAAATGCTCATGCACTTCGCGGTAGCTTTGGCTCAAGTTTTGAATGAGTGGCGCCGCTTGCGCAAATGACTCGGCTACATCGCGTTGATAACTTTGCAGCGCGCTTTCTGCTTGATGCAGGCGTTGTTCAAGTTCACGGCTATAAATAGTGGAGCGGAATACATGGAGTAAAAATGCGCCCAATGCAGTACCACAAAGTAAAAAAAAGAATCCGGTAAAAACAAGAGTGCTGAGTGAGAACACAAAAGTCTCCTTAACTATGTCGAGAAAGATAGAATCATATCTGTATGGCGCAACGGGTAAAACGCAAAAAGTAGGATTCTTAAAAGTTTACCTTTACAGTATAAGCCTAATGTTAAAATTGGTAGGTAAAAAAATTGCCTGTCGCCTTTAAACTTTCACATTATATCGACTAAAAAAATGCTTTTGGATAAAAAAGAAACAAAACTAACCATTGCTGGCCCCGTGGGCGAATTAGAAGCTGCATTAACAAATGTTGATGCTACATTAACAACTGCTGCAGGTATGTTCGCGGGCCAACATCTGTTGGCGATTATTTGTCATCCGCACCCACAACAGGGTGGCACTATGGATAACAAAGTAGTTACGACTTTACTGCGTACATATCGCGATATTGGTATTCAAGTATTGCGCTTTAATTTTCGTGGTGTGGGCAAAAGCGAAGGAGTGTTTGATAATTCTGTGGGTGAGCTAGATGATTTATTCGCAGTTATTCACTGGGTTAAAAATACATTACCGGATTATGCGATATTATTGGCAGGTTTTTCTTTTGGTTCCTCTATCGCTGCACGTGCTAGTTATTACGTTGATGGCCTCGTGCATTTAACCTTGGTAGCACCGCCAGTGGAGCGTTACGCCTATGATCGTAACGGTAAATTTACTGCACCTGTTTGTATAGTGCAGGGCGATCAAGATGAGCTCGTTAATGCCAATGGAGTTTATGCGTGGGTAGCTGCACTTGAGGGGGCGGTAGCATTAATTCGCTATCCGGCTGCAGGACATTTTTTTCACGGTTGTTTGTCGACGTTAAAAGCTGATCTTACTGAAAAATTATTAACTCAGATTAAACCTTAATTATTGGTATAAAATAATCACTGCTATGAATTTATCTCCCGTCGAACGCTACCAGCGCGATTTACAGCGCACTGATTTCCGCCATGATGCTGCACAAGCGCAAGCTGTTGAACATTTACAGCGTCTCTATTTGCAATTGATTGCGCATTGGCAAGAGCAGCAACAAACAATCGGTATTCGCAGGTTAATTAAATTTTTTTTTGGTCGTTCTACTAAAGTCCCCATCGTGGGTCTGTATTTTTGGGGTGGAGTAGGGCGTGGTAAAACTTATCTTATGGATAACTTTTATGAAAGCTTACCATTTCAAAAAAAAATGCGCATACACTTTCATCGCTTTATGCGGCGCGTGCACGGGGAGCTAGAAAGTTTAGGCCATCAAAAAAATCCGTTACAAAAGGTGGCGGATATCATTAGCAGTGAAACTAATATTATTTGTTTCGATGAATTTTTTGTGTCGGATATTGCCGATGCAATGATTCTTGGAACACTTATCTCTGAGTTATTTCAGCGTGGTGTTGTGCTGGTGGCCACATCCAATATTACTCCGGACAATTTGTATAAAGATGGTTTGCAGCGAGCGCGTTTTTTACCGGTCATTGAATTACTTAAAAAAAATACGCAAGTGATCAATGTGGATGGCGGTGTAGATTATCGTTTGCGTGCGCTGGAACAGGCCGAATTATATCACTCACCGCTGGATGCCGCAGCAGATCAAAACCTGCAAAAGAGCTTCCGTAGTTTGTTAACGTCATTGACCGATGAGCGTGAAAATATTGCTGTGATCATTGAAGGCCGTTCGATTCAAACACGTTATTTAGCGGATGGAGTGGTCTGGTTTGATTTTGATGCAATTTGCGATGGCCCACGTTCGCAAAATGATTACATCGAACTCGCTAAAGAATATCACTCGGTGTTTATCAGTAATGTGCCCGGTATGGGACGTACCAATGACGATCAGGCGCGGCGATTTATTAGTTTAGTGGATGAATTTTATGATCACCAGATTAAATTAGTGCTTTCAGCTGCGTTACCTTTGGCAAAACTTTATTCTGAGGGAAAATTAAATTTCGAATTTCAGCGGACTATAAGCCGCTTGTTAGAAATGCAAAGTCACGATTATTTAGCGAAAGCGCATAAACCTTAATGATCTTTTTATGTGTGTAACAATTTTTATATGTTTATGCGCCAAAAAATACTTTAGCGACTGTAGGCTAAGTATGATTATTTTTCTATAGTTGCGGTGGGCCCTTATGTGCATATTTTTAATCGCAAGCGAGGGTTAAATTCCCGGTGGCTTGACACAGAATAGATTTTTGAAACAAAAATATACCTCGCTGCTTGCGGCGAGGTGTTTAATTTTAGATCTATCTTTTAGGCCACCAGAGAATTTCCATGTT
>JANYIO010000245.1 GCA_025362015.1 Gammaproteobacteria bacterium
CAGTACTACTGGTATTTTTTTTCAGTACCAGGGGTATTTTTCCTCAATCCTATTCGTACCTTTCCCATGTTTGTCGTTCGTATTTAGCGCGCTAGGTGATTTAGTCTGTGTCGTGTAATGTTAAGTTTATGCCCAATTTAGCGGGCATTTTGCGAGGACTGTAGTAGCTAACAACAAGTTGTAATTAATAAATAGTAACTAACAATAACGAAACAATAACGATAAGTTGGCGTCGAAAAACTTCATTAGGCATCGACGTTAATTCATTAAAACCCTTTAAACACTAGCTCCAAACATTGAACTTCATAAAAAGTTGTCGCTACTCCTTCGTTTCGTGCGGGGTATATCGCAGCTATTCATAATAAATGTTTAATCGTTGGGGCGAACGGAGGTCATCATGTTCAGAATAACGATAATGCGATTTTTTCAAATGCTATGCACAGTGTTGTTGCTTGCCAGCAGTAATCTTTACGCACAAGTGGATCTTGCGTTAAATAAAGTTGCCAGCGCGAGTACGGTCGCGCAGCCTGCTGCAAATGCAGTCGATGGTAATGGTGGAACACGCTGGGAATCAGCCTTCGCTACAGATCCATCATGGCTTAGTGTTGATCTCGGCGCTCAATACAGTTTGACTAGCGTCGTCATTGATTGGGAAGCAGCCAATGCTGCCACCTACGAGGTTCAGGGTTCTACCAATGGAACTACCTGGGTGACGCTATCAAGCAAAACTGGCGGTATCTTTGGCAATCGTACCGATACCAACACCGTCAGTGGGGCCTATCGCTATGTACGTATGTATGGCACCGCGCGAACCAGTCAATATGGTTATTCTATTTGGTCGCTGAAAGTTTATGGGGGTGTAGCTGCCAGCAGTACTCCTGCATCAAGCACACCTGCTTCCAGTATTCCTGCTTCAAGTGTCCCTGCATCCAGCGTTGCCGCTAACACGAATTTGGCTCTCGGTCGTATAACTGCAGCGAGCACGACACTACAAGCTGCTGCTAATGCGGTGGATGGCAATGCAGGAAGCCGTTGGGAATCGACAGCGGCCATTGACCCAAGCTGGATTAGCGTTGACCTTGGCGCCGCTAAAACCTTGTCGAGTGTTGTGATTGACTGGGAAGCTGCCAATGCCGCTAATTATCAAGTGCAAGGCTCTAACGACAACTCCACCTGGGCGACTCTGGCAACAGTTACCGGCGGCACTTTTGGTAATCGTACGGATACCAACACCGTCAGCGGTAGTTATCGTTATGTGCGTATTTATGGTACTGCACGCAGCGTTGGCAATGCTTGGGGTTACTCCATTTTTGAATTGAAAGTGTTTGGCGGAGCGGCTGCAGCCAGTAGTAGCGCTGCAGCTAGCAGTACACCCAAAAGCAGTATTCCTGCCTCTAGTACACCGGCATCTAGCCTTGGTAATTCTTCTGTCGGAGTCTCATCAAGCAGCGTAGCGCTTGGCAACATAGTCCCGCTCTTTAGCGATACAACTGCACTTGAACCAGAAACAGTCGTTGAGTTTGCTGATAGAGTTGAAACTACCTTTTCTGACCGCAGCCGTGATCGCCATGCACGCGAAGTTAGAAGAGAGCCAGTACCTGCATTTGCGGACGAAACCGGCTTCTTGAGAGAAATGGAAAGGGGGAGTGGTTACGACCATTACCTGCCTCATTACTGGCTTGATCGCACAGTGACTGTGATTATTAAAGATTACATCGCCAAAGGCGGAACCTACATTGAAGTAGAACTGTATACCCAGATCCCACTGGAAAGTACTGGAACCCGCTTCTTTTACATGGGCGGTGGCACCGTGGCTTTGTACATGGATAACACTGGCGTAACAGAAGTGCCTGGCGAAAAAAATCACTTTAAGTTGTCGCTGACACAAAATAATCCGGTGTTGAAAGACTATTGGAAACGCACCAACGGTTTACCACAGCGTCCGTTAAGAATCGGCGATCGTATTGAGATGGAAATTGCCCAATTTCTATCTGCACCGAGCATTCATCCTGCTGGCAGCCGCAATAACTATTACGGTACAGCCTTGTTGTATATGGTAGGCGGCGGTAAAGGCGATCAACCAAACGGTATAGTTCCTTGGGTAGGTAAGCCAACCCTGGATACCGACGACAATGGCCAAATTATTGTTTGTAATCCCGTATCGAATACTGAGCCATCTTGCCCAACTGTGTATGACAGCTTCCCTCTGCCGCTCAAAGCTTTGTCCGGTGGACGCACAACCTTGCCATACAATTATTCGGATGAACCTTGGCAAGCCTTTAAACAAGAAGCGACCAATATGGGCGGCGGTAACGTTGTAGCTCAAGGTGGTAATGCTGAATTGTTTATGTTGGGGCGCCGTTTGGTACATACCGATATGCAAACCGGTATCCATAGCGAGTTGCCGCAAAATCCGAACAACCTTACCGATGTGCAAACTAACGAACCCTTTGTTGCTATGCAAGGAAAAGTAGGCCCGCGCTTCTATAACGCTAGCTGTGTAGGTTGCCATTTCAATAACGGCCGCTCTATTCCTAAAGGTGTGGGTATTACCATTAATAACCAGGCGGTTAAAATTGGTAGCAACGCTGCAGGTGCTGCTCACGCGCTTTATGGCAACTCATTGCAACCTTTCAGTTTGACTGGCGGTTCAGGTGTAGGCGAAGCACAAACTCAGATTACTGGTTTTGTACAAGCACCGAATTATGCGGACGGCTCGGTAAACACGCTTACCAAACCTGCGTATACCTTTATCAACGGTACCGCGCCAACTTTCTTCTCCGTGCGTAACAGCCCGGCATTTGTTGGTTTGGGTCTATTAGAAGCAGTACCTGAGTCAGATATTCTGGCTATTGCTGCCGCTAACAATGGTGCAGGCATCGCCGGTAAGGTATCGCATGTGGTTGATCCGGTAACAGGTCAGACTCGTCTCGGCCGTTTCGGCTGGAAAGCGGCTACCTCATCACTTAAGCACCAAATTGCAATGGCATTTAATGCAGAAATGGGTGTGACAACCACAGTATTCCCAAAACTGGATTGCGGCACAAACCAGGCAGATTGCCAAACGGGTAATGAAATTGCGAACTCTGACCTCGACTTAATGGTGCGTTACATCGCCACTCTTGGCGTACCTGCGCGCCGCAATATGGAGGATGCAACAACCTTGCGCGGTGAAGTGGTATTTGCTGAAACTGGTTGTACGGGGTGCCATAAAGACACGTTGAAAACCAGCCAATTTTCACCTTTCGCAGAATTGCGTAGCCAAACTATTCACCCTTACACAGATCTGTTGCTGCACGATATGGGCCCAGGTTTGACCGACAATATGGGTGAAGGCGAAGCGAACGGCGCACAATGGCGTACAGCACCACTCTGGGGTATTGGCTTCACCGCTGATGTCGCCGGCGGTGGTCGCGAAGCCTATATGCATGATGGCCGCGCCAAATCTGTAATAGATGCAATCATGTGGCATGACGGTGAAGCAGCCAATGCGCGCAAAGCCTTCGCAGCCAGAACGCAGTCAGATAAAGATGCAGTTATTAAGTTTTTAAAATCCCTGTAGTCTCCTTGTGAAGCTCTTGACCGATAAATCAGCGATATTTTCGCTGATTTATCGGTCTTTTTTTCATGTCTTAACTTTTAGATTAGCAAAAGCTGCAAGTAAAAATTTTAAATTCCCTTCTTTTAGTTAACCGCATCCCTCTACTTATATCGCTTAATATTTTCAAACCTCAATAGTCGTTCAGTTTTTCCATCGCCAGTTAGTTCTGTAAGCTTAATTCTGTCGTAAAACTAAAAGGGCGATAAGCAAGAAATAATAATGGGCTATTGATCCTTGATTAATGTGCAAATTAGTGGGGATGGACGAGCAGGGTTCACTTGGTTTTTGTTCTTTGATATTGATTATCCAACAGCAAAGTTAGCTTACAAATTGCTCGGTAATACTTCAGTCATGATCGAGCTAGTTGATTGGTGATATGGATTTGGTAACGGCTAAGGGTTAAATATTCGAGCATTAATAATTTTTGGTGTCTTCGGTACAATACATTGGTATGTTATTGGTTTAATTTTATCGTTTTTATATGAGTTAACAAAAAAGTTAACAAATTAATCAACTACGCGCCTTCGGCGCTGGAGGCGCTAAAGCGCTCCGGCTATTGCGGCGTTATGTACCCACATAGCGAAAGGAGGGCCAAATTGGAATTTGAAAACTA
>JANYIO010000255.1 GCA_025362015.1 Gammaproteobacteria bacterium
TCATTGCGTTTTTTCATAAAACCTCCTGAGGAAAATTGGAGGCGCTACGCTAATAAAAAAATGTGCGGATTAATAGAGTGTAGTTAGTACTGCGCTTACGAAATAGAAACACTATTGCCTGATTATGTTGCGAATAAAAAAAAGGATGCCTCATGCATTTTATATTTAGGTGCCCGCCAATCGCGCAGAATTAAGTGCGATATGGGCTATAGTCAAACGTGCAGGGTTTGGCTTATAAGACTCTTACGCTCGAGTAAACAATCAAAGTGATAGCAATAAAAAAAGCCCCAACCGGGGCTTTTTTTATTCTCTTCTATAGTTTTTTACCAACACGCAACAGGGCCTGCCACGCTTAAGTGAGTCAGCGTTAGTACATTGCAACTATTGGTTGTATCTCCAGTTTGTGGTGCCAAATTTGCGGTTGCAGTTAACGTGAAAGTGGTCGCAGTATTGTTGCTTATCGCAACGCGATAATATCCTCGACCACGAGTTGGAATGTAGCTAGGGGCTGTTGTTAACTGTGCATATACCGGACAACTAGCGCTATTAT
The DNA here is from genome assembly GCA_025362015.1 of Gammaproteobacteria bacterium. Lineage (GTDB taxonomy): Bacteria > Pseudomonadota > Gammaproteobacteria > Pseudomonadales > Cellvibrionaceae > Cellvibrio. The sequence continues at coordinate 551 of JANYIO010000255.1, forward strand.
AAACACCATAAATTGTTTTACAGGCCGTCAAGCGTTGCACTATATCCACCATCTCGGTCTTTGCTTCAGCTCGATTGCTTTTTCGAATAGAAGTCATATATGACGGGAAAACAATGGCAGCCAGGATGCCAACAATTGCCACCGTAATCATCATTTCAATTAAGGTAAAACCATTTCTTTTTGATTTGATACCGTTCATATCCACCTCTATTAATGTAGCTCGCGCCAAGATTGACGATTAAACATATCACAGGTTTTTTTGCCCTGATTTGAATCTAATTTGCCATTGGTGTGAGTCGCCATAACCGCAATATTCCCAGCCCCATCACAGCCATATGATGGCGCCGAAGATGTGGCGGCTGAAGCTGCAGAACCTGCTGAACCTGCTGAACCGCTGACTCTACCAGTGCCCTGTATGGCAGTTAGTTTCCCAAAAACCCCTACATCCATAAAGGTATTGGCTGTAGTATTCAGAAGCGTGTAGTCCAGATTGCCATCGCCAACACCAATTAACTCCATTAACCAACCAGTACCACCTGCATTACAAGGATCTGTACTTGGAATCACTGTTGGGAAAAGTAAGCGATCAAACAGCAATAATGGCTTAGTAGTAATTCGTTCACCAGGAGTAAAGTCTAAATACCAACCATTAACAGTTGCCCAAGGAACAGCATTGGTTAAGTTACCAGTAGTGCCCGTGGTTTGACCAGTAATAGTGCGCTGAGTACCTGAAGCAGTTAATGTTTTTTGGTGTAGGGTCGAGCGATCGGTGGAGCTTATCGCAACACCCTTGTCCGCTATCGCGTAAAAAGTTTGTATTTGCGAACCCACGATATCATCACCTGTAAGCATATAGCGGCCAGTACCAAAATAAACCATGGTGGCGACCGGGCTTAGAATTCTGTTAAGCCCCAAGGTTGGGCTGGCAGTAATTTGTTGCAAAGTGCCGGTTTTTTCCGCGATATACAAAGGCGCACCGCTAAATGCCAAGCCCCATAAGCTGCTGGCAGTTCCCGTAGGAAAGTCAAACTTCCATAAATTGCCATGTAAATCACCGGCGTAGGCTGCACGCACAACACCGTTGGTATCGGGTAATAACGCAGGTTGCGCCAAGCCATCAACACCTAGTGTATGAGTTGCTATAAATTTGGTTTGACTCGTTGCTGGAGCTGTATTCGCAACAGCGTCTTCAATATCAATAATGCCAAGGTAGGGATTGCTAACCCCATTTTTTCTCGAGTTATAGCCGTTACCCACAAAAATTTTCCAGCGGCCATCTTGCCCGGGGGCAATAACAGGTGCGCCAAGAATATTACCCAGTTCAGCGTAATCTGTTCCAGGGGTTTCTTCAGGAAAATCTATACCCGTAAACTCAAAGAGCACTTTGACTAACTCGGGGTTGGTAATGTCTAACGCGTAAAGACCGCGCCCACCAGCACCCAAAGTACCTACCAGAATATTGTGCCAAGTCGCTGTAAGAGCACTTTTATCCTTGAAATAAGCATCACTAATATACATTGGGCCATTAACAGTATAGGTATGTGGAAAAGAACCCGTTTTTAAACCATAAGATGCAGACGATATTGCTCTTAACTTAGTAAAGACCGCAGTAGGAATGTAAGCAAAAGTTTCCACTCCAAGCACTTTAGCTGGAAAGGGATCCGACCCAGTAGGAATGTGGGCATTAAAACCATGCAACATGCCATCATTAGCACCTACATAAAGCACTTCACGGCGAGATTTTTTATTGGCGTTATACCAAGTAGTGTAGGTTGCCCCACCACCCAAGGCTGCGGATAAATGCTCAAAGTGAGAATTATTAACACCGGCATAAACCGGATCAGAGTTGACAATATCACCAAGCAACCTAACGCCTGTTGTAGCGGCAGCTGTTGGCGTTGCAGGTATTTCGTAACTGCGATCGCGCAAATCATATGGATTTCCGGCACCAATAGTATTATTGCCATTAAACCAAGCCAAACGCGCTTGACCAGCAGCAATAGAGACATCTCCTGAGGTACCCCGCAATGCCGATTGTTGTGCTGTAGACAAATTACCCCAGGCAAAAGCCACGCCGGCGGTACCGTTCATGGTCCAAATATTACGCGTGGCGGGAATAGAGGCTTGCCAGATCGGCGTTGTACTCAGGACACCATTGGTGTCAATCGCGAAGGCCTTAAGCTCCCCACTCCAATCCTCACTACTGAATAATGCCTGATACACAGTACTATTTTCATTAAGACTGGTGGAGTTAGCAGCAGCAGCAGAGGCGTTGTTAACAGGACGCCGCGCAATATCCCCCAACACATTACTCAAACGGGTGGAAAACTGATCAGGATTTTTAGCACTAAAAAAATCCCCATGACCATTAACCGCGGCGTGATATAAGTCATCAATTTTTTGCTGGTCTGCCGCAGAGGGGGTGGGGTCTGGCCAGGCAATTGTTATGGCTTGCTTAATGGCATTCTTCACGGTAGGGGGTGAAACCAGTGTTCCATCTACGCCTAAACCTACAGTAAATGTACTCATATGTTGCCAAAATGCTGTATCTACCGAATCGTTGGCGTGCAATGGGTCAGACACGGGTGTAGTTTTTACTTTTATACGGTTAGCCAACGACGGTTGAAGATCTGTTTTCCAATATTTCATCGCCACATCTGCAAGAGTGTCACTGTAGGCATCTTGATAGGGCATACCTGCAGCATATGTATAACTTGCAGGTGTAGCACCAGGTTCGTTATTCGTGATCGCTGAACCCGCAGTATTATCTGAGTTACCAATTGCTGAAAAACTATCGTTCCAGTAACCATCCGTCATTAAAATAGCGCTACTGGCACGGCATTCTGCATGACTCTCTATTGTCTTGGTAGAATCCCCTGTTGAAGGATCATTACTCCAAGGGCCTGCGTCATCCGCACGCATGAAATATTGCCCGACAGTATCCAAAGCAGTGCGCAAGGGGGTACCCGCTGCAGGCATAGGATGAGTATAGAAAGTAGTTAAAAAGTTGTTCTTTCCTGCGGCATCAAAACTACGCACTCCGGAAATAACCACTTTGGTAGCAACGCCATCAATAGTGGTGGTGCCATGATTTATCGAACCAAAGCCCACACGCATACCTTCACCTTGCTCAGAGAACGCTTTACCAGCACCAGCGCGTGCAGTCAAAATCCGTGAACGATAGTAGGTATACCAGTTAGCAAAATTTAGTATTTCCTGCGCATAAGTACATGTCCCGGCCGTACAGTCTGTCCTGTCTACGCGCCCGTCTCCGCTATAACTCGCACCAGTCCGAATCTCAACTTTTGTATAAAGGCTGGCGTTCCAAATATCAGCCGCCGTGTTGGTACCAGTATATCTCCAGTAAGTCGCAGGCCAATAAGTAAAATCAGTGGTATCCGTAGTGCAAGAAGTTCCGCTGGTGCAGGTAACCCAGGTAGAATCTACGGCATTAAATTTTCTATAGTTGTATACCGTCAAATCACGGCAATAGCCCTCACCTGTACCGATAAAATAAGGGTTATGTAATGCACAGGTAGTTACTGCAACGGGTAGCGACCCAGTGCCATCTGGCTTTGGCCAAGGGGTATAAGTTACAGAAGGGTCATAGTAAAGAGTGTTATTTGAGGAGCGAACCACCATTCCAGCAATATTGTTTGGTTTCGCAACGCGATCATTGTAATCGCTACCACCATAAATTCCTGCAGCTCGAGGATATACATAGTATCCGCTTTGTTGTATCAACTCTTCTGGCATTACTTCAAACTGCATTGATCCCGAGTCATCCAACACAAACATTACATTAGGCTCAGCCCCAGCAGTCAGAAACAACGGTTTCTGAACGAGATCAAGAGCACCAGCAAGAGAACTCATAGCAGAAGAAGAAGAGGGTGGCGGTGTAGACGAAGCCGGTGTAGACGAAGCCGGTGTAGACGAGGCTGGCACAATACAACTATCTATCAACGTCCATATAGTAGCATTGGTACCTGGAGTGACTCCTTTGCATGGAGTACCACTGCTAGGTTTTTTTTGGCACTGGTAAACATTATTTCCGTACTGCGCAGTAGCAAACTGGGCGTAGCTATTAGTAGCGAGGTAATTAGCGATAGAGGTACAATCAGTCGCGGCCAGTGCCTGCACTGAAATACCTACCGATAAAAGCACCAACACAAAGAGAATACTTTTTTTCAACATCGTTATGAATGCCACAAAAAAATTGAGGTGTTGATCAACGGCAGCTGAATAATGTTGTTTACATACCATGGGCAATTTCATGTTAAATCTCCGCTTATTGAGCTGGACGGTTGTATTAATACTGCACAATCACTTTGGGCTCAGCCGTTACGCCAACCCCCTTAGCAGCGGTGCGATAAGGTGTTCTCTCACTTAATTCATACTGCCTGAAAACATTCACACCACTGCCATCTTTAAAATCAGAAATGTTTCAGGTTTTTCTATTCACGACGAAATATAGATTGCAACAGCGTTATAGAGTCAGTGCTCATACCTACTCCACGGCTAGTGATTCGGTAAATATCTGGCGCTGGCAGCTCCTGCTGCCCTACGGTATCAGCAGCACTTCCATCCCCGCCAAGCACTAGGGCCACGTTCATTGGCTCAATCACATAACGAGATTCTTCACTCGCAAGCGCTAAGCCTAAGGTTGTTAATTTGGAGTTAGAACCCGTAGCCCATTGATAGGTGGATTGCCAGAAATCAGCACTGCCACCCAAAGGCATTAAATTTTGCACGCCTTCCGCTGTACCTGGCGCGTGAGCGGCAGCTCCGGCCGCTATCTCACCAACGCGCAAGCCCGACTCAGCAGATTGAAATGATATTTGACGATCACGCATATTGCCTGCCATAAGTTCTTGCATGCCGCTGCCTTGAATGGCAGAAATTCCTACAATCGTCATCAACAACAACATAATTAAACCAATAACTAACACCGCTCCCTGCTGAGCAGACGCTAATTTTCCATGAAAACTTTTGTAATACATATAAACCCCTCACTAAGGCAATTGATCGCGCAATGCAACGGTAGTCGTGAATACCTGATACATACGCCGATCAGTTGCGGTTACATTCGCGCCCCTAAAATTGTATATTTGGGGGGACTCCAGAACATTATTTTCTGTACTTTGCACTAACAATTGAATGCGCACTCCCACTATTGGATTCTTTGCTTTTAACGTAGGATTGGCACTGAATGTGGCCCAAAGCGGGCCAATAGTGCCCGCTGCGGTAGCAAAAACCGTGGGAGTTTTTGCGCGGCTAAACGTAATATACATATCTTTAACGCCCTCTAATAATTCAAGAGGAGTTTCGTTGTTTATTTGCTGATAAAGACTTGGAAACCCTGCGGTACCATTATCTATGTAATAAATCACTGTTTTCATTGTAGAGACTTGAGCGCCGGCTACAAATTCATCCTTACCCCACACGCCTGCAAAACTAATATCCAGGTCTGTTCCATTAGTGACTATTGCTGTGGGTGCAAATATATAAGCCTTTGAATAATCCGCAATGACTAATGCTTCGTCGTTACAGAGACTATTAAAACGAATGCTTAAATTTTTACAACCCCCTACTACATTTGTACCGGTGGGAACCTTAATCAAATTTAGTGCAGACCCGGCACTAACAGGCACATTATTGCTCTGTAACGCACCCCGAACGACTAAAACATCTGTATTAGGAAGTGAAGAAACACCTACGGGAGTCGTCGCAAAAACAGATATTCCCTCAGCATAATTATTAACAATAGTCGGGGAGGCTATCTTGTTTGTAACTGTTGTGCCTCGCGAATTAAATCCTGTAAACCCGGCCATACGGATATCTTGTGCAATAAAATCTATTGCCAGGCGTCCCGTCTCTTGAACTCGAGACAACCCCTGTTGAGTGCCAAAGGTTCTTTTGCTACTCAAAAACATTTGCGCGACGCCAGTCATTAATATCAAGCCTAGCGTGATAGAAATCATCAACTCAATAAGAGACAAGCCTTTTTGTTGATACATATTCATCATCCTCAAAGGCTAGTAGAGTAAATAAAAGTTGAAGTTAACCCGCCGCTGTTCGTACCCGAATTTTCAGACCAATTGATAGTAACAGTACATAAGCGGGCGGTATCACACACCACAGTGCCATTTCCACCAGGCAATAATGCAGTGGCAGCGGTAATTTCAGCAGCAGGAGGAACAACCAAAGCAACTGATGATTCTGGTCCGCCATTTTGTAAACGCACACGATCAATTAAGTCATAAGCGATGATATTGACCTGGGTATGCAAAAAAGCATCATGGTTTTGCTCTAACGAGCGCGCCTGCAAAGTTGATATTGCCAATAAAGATGTACCCAAAATCAGCATTGTCACCAATACCTCGACCAAACCAACACCTTGCTGATACCGTAAAAGAGAGCTACTCATAAATATACCTACAGATCTAACGTTGAATACATTACGGACAAGCCACTTTTGCCACGCTGATCACACCACCAATGCCAACTGTAATTGTGCGTTTGGCATTATTTGTACAATTCGATAAATGCGCATTTATGATAACCGGATTATTGGTGACACGCGCCAAAGTTCCCTCATGATTGAAGCGTATAAAACTAGCACTTCCCCCTTGAGTAACTGTAACCACTGATTGATTGTTCAGTTTTTTCCAAACACGTAAGATCGTACTAGCCGCATGACTAGCATCGGTAAGTGCTGGCGCTGGCGTAACTTCAGCAGCCGCATAATCAACAACTGCGATAAAACCGTCACGCCAATCAGTTGAACCACAAGTCGCACCATCACTACTAGCGCACAAAGAGACTCTGACTCCTGCTCTATGAATCGCTTCAGACTTTGCAAAATTTAGTGCTGCTACAAAATCTTCACCTGCGGCAACAGAGCGATTATTTAAAATTTGCGTAGTAAAACTGGGGATAGCCACGCCTATAACCACAGCAGCAACTACCAAAGTCACCATTAACTCAATCAGCGTAAATGCATTTTGTTTTTTAAACATATCTGTACCAGCTATGGGTTTACAAATGTGGTTTACTTAAGGCTAGACGAAACTTTATCCAGCAGTTATATTGCTTCACCCTATCACAGTCGGTTTGAACAGTTACAACCGGTGAGATATGTGGTCAACAAGGATGAATGAACGGCTTAAACGGCGCAAAAAATTGCGCTCATAAATAGCCAACTTACACTTTCCATGGAGGGATACTTATGTACCATCGCGGCTTTACACTTCTCGAACAATTAATCACCCTGGTTATCATTGCTTTGCTAATGACTATTGGCGTGCCTGGTTTTTCTGCACAACTTCACAACACTCGCCTTAAAACCACCGCACTAAGCTTACTTGAGGCCGTTGTATTCACGCGCACCCAGGCGGTATCCACTAACAAGCGTGCCACACTAAAACCACAAAATAAATGGGAAGACGGCTGGGAAGTTTTTATTGATAGCAATAATAATGGCGTTAGAGACAATGACGAAAAACTTTTGGTGTCGCAGGCAAAAACTCAGGATGTTCGCATTACACCCAACCAGCCGCTAAAAAATTATATTTCTTTTATAGGTACCGGTGAAAGTCGCTTTGCCACCAAAAATAATGGCGGTGCATTTCAGGCAGGAACACTTAAAGTGTGTCCAGCCACTCAAGGTGCCGGTTTTGAATTAACTCTGGCACGCAGCGGGCGAATGCGAATGAAGGAAATTAGCGCGGCCGAATGCGCCGCAAAATAACAAATACCGGCACACAATCAGTAATGCTGCCGGTATTTTACAGAGAGTAAAAATATTTTATTTAGGCATTAGGTCGTAATGCTTTGGGAAGAGAAAAACTCATAGTTTCAGGCGTGCCCGCTAATTCTTTCGGCGCGGTTGCGCCCCAGGTTTGCAATTTTTCAATCACTTGTTTAACCAACACTTCTGGCGCTGATGCGCCAGCAGTAATGCCAATGCAATTTTTATTGTCGATCCATTCCTTGTGAATATCGTCCGGCCCATCAATTAAATAAGCCTGAGTTCCGCAGCGCTCTGCTAACTCACGCAATCGATTTGAATTGGATGAATTAGGTGAGCCAACAACCAACACCAAATCACACTCCAGCGCTAATTGGCGCACGGCATCCTGGCGATTAGTGGTGGCATAACAAATGTCATCTTTACGCGGGCCACTAATGCTGGGGAATTTTTTGCGTAATGCATCAATAACTTTTGCAGTATCATCCATCGACAAGGTGGTTTGTGTAACGTAAGCCAATGCATTAGGATTTTTAACAATTAAAGCTGCAACATCTGCCTCATCTTCCACTAAATAAATCTCACCACCATTACGATTGTTGTACTGTCCCATAGTACCTTCCACTTCCGGGTGGCCAGCGTGCCCAATTAAAACACACTCGCAGCCTTCTCGACTATAACGCGTAACTTCGATATGAACCTTTGTGACTAACGGACAAGTTGCATCAAATATTTGCAACCCACGATCTTGTGCTTGCGTGCGTACCGCTTGCGACACACCATGCGCACTGAATATTAAAATAACATTATCTGGCACTTGATCAATTTCTTCGACAAAAATTGCACCGCGCTCGCGCAAACTATCCACTACAAATTTGTTGTGTACAACTTCATGACGCACATAGATAGGCGCACCGAACACATCCAGTGCGCGGTTAACGATATCAATGGCACGATCTACACCAGCACAAAAACCGCGCGGATTGGCGAGTTTAATTTGTGTCATAATTAATCTACCTATTTATTTAAAGCCACTTTGTTATTTAAAGCCACTTTAAAACTGACATTACAACTTAATATTGCAGCTCAACATTGCAACCACAATTAATGAACTTGAGCTGGTTCAATTTTTAAAATAGCGACTTCAAAGAAAATATCTTGTCCGGCAAGGGGATGATTAAAATCTATGGTGACCACATCATCGTTAAAGCGTTTCACTACCCCTGGCAGCTCAGCTTTTTGAGCATCCGCAAACGACAGCATTAAACCTTCTTCTAATTGGATATCCGCACCAAATTGATTGCGCGCAATCTCTTGCACATTATTTGGGTTGCGCTGACCAAAACCATCTTCTGGTTTAATTGTTAAAGTTTTACGATCGCCTTCTTGCAAACCAAAAATTGCTTTTTCAAAACCTTGCAACAAATTACCATCACCCACTGTGAAGGTAGCAGGTTCGCGCTCGAAATTTGAATCAATAATTTCACCGTCCGGCAAACGTAAGGCAAAATGTAGAGTTACACGGGTACCAGGACCAAGAGCTAAATTACGCATTAGATTTCATCTCTTTCTTCAAAAACATATCTGCAATTAAGATTAACGCACCGAGTGTGATGGCAGAATCTGCCAGGTTAAATGCGGGGAAAAAATTATCGTTGTAATGCACTACAATAAAATCGACAACGTGGCCAAGTACAACGCGATCAACTAAATTACCCAATGCACCACCCAAAATAAAGGAAAGCGCAAAGGCTTCACGCTGACTACTTACAACCACACGGGCAATCCACATCACCAATACGGCACTTACGACAAAGGCGATGACTGCAAAAAACCAACGCTGCCAACCACCTGCATCGCTTAAAAAACTAAATGCAGCACCGTGATTGTGCAACAATGTAAAATTAAAAAAATTTGTGAAATTAACTGGTTCGGCATAAACAAGATTATGTGAAATCCACATTTTACTGAGCTGATCAAGTGCCACAACAATCAATGCGGTGAGATACAATAACCACACTTGGCGAGGAATTTTAAAAAACATTATAGCTTCCGAAAAAATAAATTTATGCAAACTTACGCAATTCGCCTTTACCATCCACATTTTCTACGCAACGTTCGCATAGCTCTGGATGTGCGACAAAACGACCTACATCAGCACGATGATGCCAACAGCGGGCGCACTTTATGTGCACTGATTTTTTCACACACACTTGCAACCCATTAATATCTGTTGCAACGGCATCTTGTGCATCCGCAAGCGCGCGAACTTCAGCGGTTGAAGTAATCAACACAAAGCGCAATTCGTTGCGAAGTTTTTGTAATTGCTGCTGTAACTTTCCATCACAATATAATACGACCTCCGTACCTAAGGAGCCGCCCACTTCGCCCGCACCACGCTTTGCTTCAAGCACTTTGTTAACCGCATCTTTTACTTGCGCAACCAATTCCCAATACTCATTACCAAACGCATCTGCCGATGCTGCAGGCAATACATACCACTCAGCAACAAACACTGATTGACTGCGATCACCTGCTATCACTGGCCACATTTCATCAGCAGTAAAGCTTAAAATAGGTGCCATCCAACGCACCATAGCTTCAATAATATGTTGCATCGCGGTTTGTGCTGAACGGCGCGCAAGGCTATCTGCCTGAGTGGTGTATTGACGATCTTTAATAATATCGAGATAAAAGCCACCCAACTCTACAACACAGAAGTTGTGCAATTTTTGATAAATTAAATGCAATTGATAATTATCGTAAGCAGCAATAATGTCTTGCTGTAATTCTGCGGTGCGGCCAAGAATCCAACGATCCAATTGCAGCATTTCATCGACAGCAACAGAATCTGTAACAGGATTAAAACCTGTTAAATTCGATAAAATAAAACGCGCAGTATTGCGAATGCGACGATAAGAATCGGCTGTGCGTTTTAAAATTTCATCAGACACACTCATCTCAGTACTAAAATCTGTTGCCGCCACCCACAAACGCAAAACATCTGCACCCAAGTCGTTCATCACTTTTTGTGGTGGCACAACATTGCCAACTGACTTCGACATTTTGCGACCTTGCGCATCCACCACAAAACCGTGTGTTAACACTGTTTTGTACGGCGGCACACCATTCATTGCCATCGAAGTTTTAAGTGATGATTGAAACCAACCACGATGTTGATCTGAACCTTCTAAATATAAATCTGCCGGAAAACGCAAACCCTTACGCTGCTCTAATACCGCATAATGGGTTACACCAGAATCAAACCATACATCCAAAGTATCAGTTACTTTGCTATAGCTTTCGGCATCGGCACCTAATAAATCTTTTGCATCCAAATCAAACCAGGCATCCATTCCACCTTGTTCAACTTTTAGTGCAACAGCTTCAATTAAGCGTGCAGTTTCTGGATGCAACTCTTGCGTTTCTTTATGCACAAACAATGCAATGGGCACCCCCCAGGTACGTTGCCGCGAAATGCACCAGTCCGGCGATGTCGCGAGCATGGCATCAATACGTGCCTTGCCCCAATCCGGAACCCAACGCACGCTCTCAACAGCTTGAGCAACTTTATCGCGCAAATTATTTTTGCTCATGCTCACAAACCATTGTGGCGTTGCACGAAAAATTAGCGGTGTTTTGGTACGCCAGCAATGCGGAAAACTGTGTGTGATTTTGCTTTGCGCTAGCAATGCATTTTTTTCAATTAACAAGGCGATGACTTTTTCATCAACTTTATAAACATGATCGCCGGCAAAAATTTCCACTGCCGGACGATAATAGCCGTTGTCATCGATATAATTGAGCGTGCCAATTCCATATTTCACACCTACAGTAAAGTCATCCACACCGTGATCAGGCGCAGTGTGGACAAAACCTGTACCTGCATCTGTAGTCACGTGATCGCCTAGAATCACCGGCACGTGACGAGCATAAAATGGATGCTGTAATTGTAAATGCTCCAAGGCTTCGCCTTTTACTCGCCCGACAATTTTATATTCGCTGATCTGCGCGCGACTTAATACATTTGCAAGTAAAGTTTCTGCAACAACTAAACGCTCATCGCCAACTTGTACTACTGCATATTCAACTTCCGCGTTAGCACTAACAGCTTGGTTTGCCGGCAAAGTCCAGGGTGTGGTTGTCCAAATCACCAAAGAAATTTTTCCGCTGCCACTCACATCAGTTATTCGTTTTGCAACAGCAGCTTGATCAACAAAGGCAAACTTTACGTCTATCGAAAAAGACGTTTTATCTTGATATTCAACTTCTGCTTCAGCAAGCGCAGAACCACCAACCACACTCCAATACACAGGTTTAAAACCCTTATGCAGATGGCCGTTATCGACAATTTTTCCGAGCGAACGAATGATGTCTGCTTCAAATTTAAAATCCATCGTGAGATAAGGATTCTGCCAATCACCCAACACCCCCAAACGAATAAAATCAGCTTTTTGTCCTTCTACTTGTTTGGCAGCGTATTCTCGGCATTTTTGGCGAAAGGTTTTGAAATCTACTTTATCGCCGGCTTTGCCCAGTTTTTTCTCGACGTTATGCTCAATGGGCAAACCATGGCAATCCCAACCCGGAATATAGGGCGAATCAAAACCACTCAGCGTTTTACTTTTGACAATAATATCTTTCAAAATTTTATTCACAGCATGACCGATATGAATGTCGCCGTTTGCATAAGGGGGGCCATCGTGCAAAATAAATTGCTCACGACCCGCGCGCGCCGCACGAATTTTTTCATATAAATTATTAGCCGTCCATTGCTTCAACATTTCTGGTTCGCGCTGAGCAAGATTTGCTTTCATTGCAAAATCAGTAACGGGTAAATTGAGGGTGTTTTTATAATCGGTCATTATCTAAGGTCAGCTTCTAAAATTTTAAAATGAAAGAGTGGTAAAAAATGTTTTTGCTTTCTGAATATCTAACTGCAGTTGTGCCTTTAGTTCATCCAGCGAGCCAAATTTTTTCTCGTCGCGTAATTTGTGATGGAATACTACATCAAGTACTGCACCGTAAATATTGCGTGAAAAATCAAATAAATGGACTTCCAGTAACGGTTTTTTTTCACCACTTACGGTGGGGCGCACACCCACATTGGCGACGCCTTGGCAATGGCTGCCATCCACAAAATACGCGGTGACAGCAAACACACCATGCAGGGGCGATCGGTAGCGACGTAAATCGACATTGGCAGTGGGCACACCTAATTGTCGCCCCAGCTGTTTGCCATACACAACACGGCCATGAATACTGTAGGGTTTGCCAAGTAATGTTGCAGCTCCCACAAAATCACCTAACTGCAACAACTCGCGAATGCGGGTACTGCTTACTCGCTCCCCCGCGATGGTTAACGTTTGTGTATCGGAAACCACAAACCCAAGCTCATTACCTTTCGCTTTCAGCAACGCAAAATCGCCGCGTCTATCGCAGCCAAAACGAAAATCATCGCCCACTACTAAATGTTTAATGCCTAACCCATTAATCAAAACACGATCAATAAATTGTTCGGCAGATAATTCGCGCAGCTCTTGATTAAAGTGCAAACACAATATGCGATCTACACCTGCTGCCCACAAAGCATTTAATTTCTCACGCAACCGCATCAATCGCGCAGGGGCTTTATCGCCAGCAAAAAATTCATGCGGCTGTGGCTCAAATACAATCACTACGGCAGGCAAACCTAGCGCGCGTGCAACGCCAATAAGCTGCTGCAATACTGCTTGATGGCCAAGATGAACACCATCAAAAGAGCCAATCGTCGCCACACAGTTTTTGTGTTCGGAGCGAAGATTATGTAAACCGCGAATAAATTCTTGTTGCACGGGCTGCCGTTACCTAATTTGTAGCGCTATTGGCTTTGGGACCAACGCAAGAGCGAGAAGTATACAGGAGCAGCGCCACCTATCGCTAACGGTGCGTTAGTGCGCCACACGAAAATCTTTAGGCCTGAAACCCATCATCGCCAAACCGAGAATATAGGCAAACATTCCCGCCGAACACAGGAGGAACAAATTGATAATACGCAGCCAAATACCCCACTCATGCCAACCCGTTAAATAATGCAAACCACCACATAAAGTAAGCACCATCAGTAAGTTAGCAAAACCGTAACGCCGCCAGATTTTTAGCCAATTCGGGCCAGGAATGTAGACTCCATTTTTACGCAACCCGCGATACAACAGCAACGCATTGATATAAGCCGACAAGGCGGTTGAAAGTGCTAAACCCACATGACCAATTTGCCAATAGCGATGTAAAGGAAGCACAATAATTGCTTTAATAACGATGTTTGAGGCTATGGCGATCATGCCAATTTTTACGGGCGTGCGCATGTCATGACGTGCGAAATAACCTGGCGCCAGAACTTTGATGAGCATAAAACCGAGCAAACCCAACACATAAGATTGCAAACTATAGGACGACATCAAAGCATCGTGCAGGGTTAAATGACCATGCTGAAACAGCGTTAAAATAATGGGTTCAGCCAAAATGACGAGCGCCACCGTTGCCGGCAAGGCAATTAATACGATAAGGCGAATGGCCCAATCCAGAGTTTGACTAAACTGTTCGCTGGATTTTGCCACGTGCTGCCGCGACAAGTTGGGCATGATAACGGTAGCAATAGCCACTGCAAAAATCCCCAAGGGCAATTCCACCAAACGGTCAGAATAAAACAACCAACTGATACTGCCATCAGGCAGCCATGAGGCAATAATGGAGTCGAGGGTGAGGTTTATTTGACTAACCCCTACACCAAATAAAGCCGGCAACATCAATCGCAAAATGCGCCTCACACCAGGGTCACGCCAGTCAACTTTAGGCGCAGGCAAAAGGTGCAGCTGTTGGAGAAAAGGCAACTGAAACAAGAAAGACATTACACCCGCAAGCAAAACACTCCATGCCAGTGCAAACCAGGGAGCACTAAACCAGGGCGCCACCACAAGTGCGGCGAGTATCATGCAAATATTGAGTAAGACTGGTGTAAATGCCGGAATGGCAAAGCGGTCATAACTGTTTAAAATCGCACCAGCAAATCCGGTTAAGGATATTAATAATAAATACGGAAACATAATCCGAATCAGCGCGACCAAAAGATCAAACTTTTCGGGATCGTGCAAAAAACCGGGAGCAAAAATAAAACCTAGTGCTGGTGCTCCCAACACCGCAAGAACCGTTATGAAGATCAGCGCCGAACCCAAACAACCCGCCACACGGTCTACTAAATTCTTTAAGGCTACCTGCGAACCCTGCTCACGGTATTCCGATAACACTGGCACAAATGCCTGTGAAAATGCACCTTCTGAGAATAAGCGACGGAAAAAATTGGGGATTTTAAATGCTAGGAAAAATGCATCTGCTGCACCACCAGCACCTAAATAATGCGCTAGCACCTGATCCCGAGCCAAGCCCAATACGCGTGACATCATAGTCATAGAACCAGTAATCATACTGGAGCGCAGCAAACTTCTGGGTTTGGTAAACATTAACGGTTCTGCAGCTGGCAAGTCAGACACAAATATTTCCTACGATTAATTATATTACCCAGAAGGGCCTGAGGATAAAGCTGTGCATTATCTACGGCGAAGCGGCAGCGACACAAGCGAATGCGCAAAGCTACTGTCTTAATGCAAAAAAGCGCCCACTTTTTAACCAAAATAATCCCCAATCGAGGTGATCAATCCTCTATACTGCGCGCCCTATTTTTGCTTCAGCCAGTCGACTTGATTATGAATTTTGCCTCACTCAGCTTTGCCCCGGAATTATTGCAAGCCATTAAAGCTTGCGGCTTCAAAACCCTCACTCCGATTCAAGAGCAGGCGATTCCGCCCGCACGCCGAGGCCGCGATTTGCTCGCCACCGCACAGACCGGCACCGGCAAGACTGCCGCCTACGCGCTGCCAATTTTGCAACAAATGATCGACACCCCCAAGGAAGCTGTAGCTTGCAGCCCACGGGTATTGATTCTCGCACCCACACGTGAACTGACCGAGCAAGTTGCCAACAACATCAAACAATTTGCGCAATTTTTATCGCTCAACATTACGTCTGTTTATGGCGGCGTAAAACTCACCGGCCAAGCCACTAAGCTGCGCAGCGGCGTAGATATTCTGGTGGCAACACCCGGGCGCCTGCTGGAACACATAGAACTGTGCAACGTGAATTTATCCAAAGTAGAATTTGTGGTGCTCGACGAAGCCGACCGCATGCTCGATATGGGCTTTATCACCGATATTCAAACCTTACTCAAGAGCGCTACCAGCAAACATCAAACGCTGTTGTTTTCGGCCACCATTTCTCATGGAGTAACATTGCTGGCCAATCAATTGTTAAATCGTCACGAAACTGTTGCGGTATCTAAACAGAATGCTACCGCCGACACAGTGACCCATGTGTGCTACCCCGTAGAAGAACGCCGCAAATACGAATTATTTAACGAACTGATTCGCCAACAAAACTGGTTTCAAGTACTTGCGTTTACCAGCACCAAAGAACAAGCTGACAAACTGATAAAATCGCTGAAAGACGACAATATTTCAGCAGCAGTTTGCCATGGTGACAAAACCCAAGGCGCACGCCGCCGCGCACTGCAAGATTTTAAAGACAACAAAATTCAAGTGCTCGTTGCCACCGAAATTGCCGCGCGCGGTTTAGATATTGAAGGGCTGGATTTTGTCGTCAACCTTAACTTGCCCTTTCTTCCTGAAGATTACGTACACCGCATCGGTCGTACAGGCAGGGCAGGCGCAAAAGGTACAGCCATCTCATTTATTAGCCGCGAAGAAGAACGCACTCTCTCTGTTATTGAAGCCATGATCGGCACGCGCATCAAACGTATTTTTATGGAAGGTTATGAAGTGGGTGATCGCGAGCCGCTGATTAAATCTCTCGCCGCAAAACCGGCATTCGCAAAATCTAAAATGACCAACAAAGCAACTGAAACGCGCATTGCAACTAAACGTTCTGAAGCAAAAAATACAGCGCCAGTCTCTACCGCAAAACAAGCGAGAATTACCAATAAAGCTGGGATAAAAACTGGCAGCGTAAAACAAACTGGAACCAAAAAAACTGGCGTGAAGCAATCTAATGCGGTGAATACTGGCGCGAAGAAGCGGTAGCATTCCCGCCTAGCCACAAGCCAGGACTCAAAAAGCTAGAAAAATCTTTTACTTTGCCGACCAAACAATGCTATATATAATACGTATATAGCATTGACCAGAGGAGCAAATCACATGTCAACAGGCTCAGTCTTTATCAACAACCGAACTCAGTCCGTTCGGCTCCCCGCTGAATCTCGCTTTCCCGATAACATCAAAAAAGTATCCGTTCGCGTCCTTGGACAAGATCGTATCTTATCGCCCATAGAAAATACGTGGGACAGCTTCTTTCTCGCGTCAAAGCACGTAAGCGATGACTTTATGGCAGAGCGCGCCACACAAGAACAATCCGAGCGAGAGGCATTTTAATGCTGAAATATATGCTCGATACCAACATTGCCATCTACGTTATTAAACGCCGGCCCACTGAGGCGCTACAAACATTTAACGCACATGCAGGTCATTTATGTATAAGTGCCATAACACTCTCAGAATTACTACACGGAGTAGAAACAAGTACTCAACCCGAACGCAATTTACACCAAGTGGAAGATTTTATGTCGCGTCTGGAGGTTTTGTCTTACGGATTAAAAGCTGCTGCTCACTATGGTGACATTCGCGCCGACCTTGAACGCGCAGGCACTCCCATTGGTGTCAATGATTTGCATATTGCAGGGCACGCACGCAGTGAGGGTTTAGTGTTGGTAACGAATAATTTACGGGAATTTGAGAGAGTAAAGGGATTGAGGATGGAAAATTGGGTGTAATCAATAAACACAAGCGCATGCTCGCGTGAAAAAATAACGACCCATCATCTTGAAATCAAATATTTAGCGACATCTAAACATAAATTAGGAAACGATCACCAAAACAAATAATTATTTCGCTCGCGATTTTGAAACTTATAGCAAAACAGTTTCCTACAATTACCACCTTTTTAATTTATACAATAGGATAACCTATGAGTTTACCTCCCTGCCCCAAATGCAGTTCGGAATATACTTACGAAGACGGTGCAATGCTGGTTTGCCCTGAGTGTGCACATGAATGGGATGCCAATACCACCGCCGAAAGTGATGCAGATGCATTTACTGTACGCGATGCCAATGGCAATTTTTTAGCTGCAGGCGACATGGTTACCCTAATTAAAGACTTGAAAGTTAAGGGTACATCTTCAGTGATAAAAGTCGGCACTAAAGCAAAAATTAATCGCCTCGTTGACGACGACCATAACATTGACTGCAAAGTAGATGTAATTGGTGAAATGATGTTGAAATCTGAATTTGTGAAAAAAGCATAAATCTTTGAAAAGGCAATTGTTTAATTAAACACCTCGCCGCAAGCTGCGATTAATAATTAGTTAAGGAGAATACGTGGCTCATATTTTTCTACAACCCAACAACACTCCCATTGTTGTCGCCAATATTTTTTGTGTTGGGCGCAACTATGCGGCTCACGCTGCAGAAATGGGCAGCGCGATTTTAGAAACACCGATGATTTTTTTAAAGCCAACATCGGCAATTGCTACCGAAGCGCAGCCGATTGCATTGCCCGAATTTTCAAATGATGTGCATTACGAAACAGAACTGGTGATATTAATCGGTCAAGGCGGCAATAACATCACACTAGAAAATGCCATGCAACATATTGCAGGTTACGGCGTAGGTTTAGATTTAACCGCTCGCGATATTCAAGCCAAGGCCAAAGCCAAAGGCCACCCATGGACGCTCGCCAAAGGCTTTAAGGGTGCAGCTTGTGTTTCAAAATTTATTCCCAGCAACGACCTCCAAAATCCGCATCAATGCCATTTTGAATTACAACAAAATGGCGAGCTAAAGCAACGTGGCGATACGAGCTTAATGTTATTTAAAATTCCTTATTTAATTCACTATATCAGCAACGTCTTTGGTTTAAGCGAAGGCGATTTAATTTTTACTGGCACCCCTGAAGGGGTGGGTAAATTAAATTCAGGTGATCAATTACTATTGAATTTGGAAAATATACTTACTGCACATTTTAGTGTGAGCTAGCCAATAACAATGCCACGATTTATTACCTAATTTTTAAAAACGATCACAAGAGAACATTACCATGAAAGGTCTCATCATTGCGACTGTCGCGCTCAGCATCGGCATACTATCGGTTAACAGTTTTGCGATATCACCCAATAAGGAATCCATTAGACTTACCAGTAAATCTGCTAGCGTCGCCAGCACAATGCAGGCAAACTCAACAAATTCATTATTGCCCCAACCATCCACCAAATTAACGGGTGCCGTTTTTACGGGCGAAATTGAAGGGCCAGCCGTCGATGCTAATAGTGATTTGTATGTTGCCAATTTTAATCACGCAGGCTCTATCGGAAAAATTAAAAATGGCTCAACAACCGTAGAACTATTTATTGATTTACCTAACGGAAGCATAACCAGCGGCATTCGATTTGATGCCGCAAACAATATGTATGCAACAGATTATATTGGCCACAACATTTATAAAATTAATGTAACGACTAAACAAATTTCTGTGTACGCACACAACTCGTCCATGAACCAACCAAATGATTTAACCATAATGGCAAATGGTATTATTTTCGTATCGGATCCCAACTGGTCAAAAAATTCCGGGCAACTTTGGCGCATCGATGCTAATGGCACTACTATTTTGCTAGACGGCACCATGGGAACTACGAATGGCATAACACTTAGCCCCGACAATAAAACACTGTATGTGAATGAAAGTGTACAGCGTATTATTTGGAAATTTGATGTGGATGCGGCGGGAAATATTTCCAATAAAACTAAATTCAAAGAATTCCCTAACGGGGGATTGGATGGTATGCGTACCGACCCGAATGGTAATCTGTACGTTGCACGCTATGGCACAGGTACAGTTATTAAAATATCACCAGCGGGAGTTATTTTGCGAGAGGTTAAACTATTCGGAACCAACCCAACAAATGTAACCCTCAGCAACGACTTCAAAAAATGTTTTGTGACTCTGCAAGACAAGCGCTGGGTTGAAGTTTTTAATCTTGAATAAGTTTTTGTATAACAATTCAATTAATCTCTAAAATAAAAAAGCCGCTAACGAGTAATTGCTAGCGGCTTTTTTGCACCTGAATTTTTCGAAAAAAATTACGCATCGTCAGGCTCGTCATAAAAATGTTAGTTAAAACTTGAAGCATCCCCATTCATGTCAGAACCTAAGCCATTACGATGAACGCGCTCTGTGGTAGCTCAACAAGCAACTCAAAAGGCACCATCACACCTTTACCGAGACCCTCGCTTTTGGCATCGGGGCCGCATAAGAGTAGGGAAATGCTGCCGTTTTGTGCACGCAAAAATTCTTTCACCGCATCCATACCAACTCCACGCCCGGAGATATCCGTCACTTCATCTTTAGTAGAAACACCAGAGGCAAAAATCAATTCTGCTATGTCGCTATAGCTAGGCTGGTCCTGAGCCTGCCATTTACCTAATGCAATTCCTTTTTGGAAAAGCTTGTCGATGTTGATCCCTTGCCCATCATCTTTAACATAAATATGCACACTTTGTTGCTGCGCCAATGCTCGTATTTCGATGGTCCCACTGGTGGGTTTACCTTTCTGCGTGCGTACTGCAACCGTCTCAATACCATGATCAACACAGTTACGTAAAATATGGGCAAAGATGTTCGTCATCAGTTCGTTTGCGCTGGATTTAATACGTACCTGATTATCTTCAATGACAACTTCAGGCACCTCTTTATCAAGTTGTATTGCAATCGAAGATAAAGAATTAACAACATCGGCTAACACTTCACTAATGGGATTGGATAAGGCACGGCTTAACAATGTTTGAATAGGCAATAAGGGTTGTGCAATGTTGAGCGCTGGAAATTGGTTCGCTGCATCAATGCAGTGCTGAATAGTTTCAATGGCTTTGCTGTCCGCCCAAAAACCATTTTGATCGCGACCCTCACCACTGCGTTCATCGCGGCCCAATACCGTGTAATAAACACGCTCATATTCCTGCATTATCGCTTCTACCCGCGCCAAATCACTCATTAATTTGTCGCGATCCCAGTTCTTTTCAGGACTATTTTTTAGCGCACTGTAAACGGATTCCACGTCATGCACGACATCGCTAAAGTAACTTAGGTTAAATGTGCGGCAATTACCTTTGATTGTGTGCATATTGCGGAACAGCAAAGCAATTACTACATCACTGCGTTGCTCGTTACGTTCAATTTGAGTTTGGTTTTCAGCAATAAAACGTTTAACTGACATTGCAAATGCTAAATATTTTTTCGCCGGTACATTTAGCAGTTGGCTGATAATATCCAGCTCGCGCTTTTTGCTGAGCGCTTCTTTCTCCATTTTTTTCAACAGCGTGACATCTCTTACCGACACCATCAATTTTATCACCACATCATCGCCAATAACGGGGTTCCAATCGAGCGATAAATATTTTATTTTCCCCTCAAAATCTGCTGCGTACTCTTCCGTTAATAAATGTGAATTGAATTCGTAGTTCATCTCATCTTCGCCAATGATGGAATTAATGGCTTCCTTATTTTGATCAAAGGTATTGCTGCCGAGATTGGCCCTGCCGAACAATAAGGCCATAGCATTGTGGCCAGCAATTTCTTTGGTTTCAAAAATCTCTTCTAAAAAGCGTGAATATTCCGGATGAATATTGCCATCCGCTTCAACCGTAAATAGCCCCTGCCGCATATTGCTGAGCATGGCTTGAATATCGTTATTTTTTTCGCGCAACTCTGCCGTGCGTTCAAACACTTTAATTTCCAATAAGCGATTTTGCTCTTCGACCAGGCGACGTTTTTTGCGTTGCGAATGCACAAACAAAATGATCAGGGTGATGATTATCAAGGTATAGAGTGTGTAGGCCCACCAGGTTTTCCACGGCGGCGGCAACTGAACGATAGTGATCGAGGCACCTGTTTCATTCCAGACACCATCGTTATTGCTACCCTTCACGCGAAATACATAGGTGCCGGAATTGAGGTTGGTGTATTTGGCAGAGCGCTGATCGCCAACTTG
>JANYIO010000005.1 GCA_025362015.1 Gammaproteobacteria bacterium
GAGTTGGTAGGTATCGTGAGCGTTAGCGACGTGTTTAGATTTCATAGTATGGATGAGCGCGACAAGGGCCATATACTGCGTAATCACTATCGCGATAGTTGTGGCCAGGAAATTAATGAAGAAGACCTGCGCAGTTGGGTAAAAGATGCAGCTAAAAATTGCACCGTCCATCAAATAATGACGCCAGAAGTCATTGCTGTGGAAAAAGATGTATCGATTCAGGAAGTAACTTCTGTGTTATTGGATCGCCACATCCATCGAGTTTTTGTGACCGAAAACAAAAAAATCATCGGCGTAATTACCACTATGGATGTGTTGCGTTCATTGTCAGCAGCCTAAATCTACAGTATAAAATTTATCTCTAAGTGCCTGAGCGAAAAACTTAGTTGCGAGAGGGTTACTTAACAAAAATATTTTTTGCAGCAGGCCGCGCTTGAATTCTTGCAGCATAAGTGCGCAGCGAACTATTTGCACTAACAAGATCTGAGTTATTAGGGCCGCCAATTAAATAATGCAGAATGGGCGCTAATAAAATATCTGCTAAAGAATATTCATTTCCCACTAAATAATCATTGCTCCCTAATTGATCCTCAAGAATTTTTACAGCATTTATTATTGCAGGCATCGCCGCTTGAGCTACATCCATTCGCACACTACCTTTATCGCCTTTTGGAAAAACAAATTCCATCAAATAATCGCGCACAACATATTTATCAACGTATGAGGTTATAGCTGAACACCATTGATCTACTTGCGCGCGCTGCCATACATCTTTTGGTTGAAATGCTGTGCCAGAAAAATTATCGATCAGATAGCGACAAATAGCCTGAGTTTCATAGAGTGCCCTCCCATCGTGAATAAGTATTGGCATTTTTCCAAAGGGATTTAATGCCAAATGCTCAGAACTTTTGAATTCAATTATATGATTATTAACTTCAATTCCCAATGTGTATTGAATGCCCAGCTCCTCACAGCAAAGTTGTACGCTGCGTACAAAACTGCTGAAATGTTTTCCATAAATGTGTACATGGCTAATCATAGTGGCCTCTTGTGTTGATTTAAGTGAAAGTTTGTGCGTACAGAGGGTTGAGGTTATACTTATTTACAATATGTTCAATAACATATTGTAAATATTTTTAATTTGTTGAAGAGAGAAGTTAATGGCCTGGCAAGAAACTCATAAAATTGAATCGCGCATTCGTATTTTAGATGCAGCTGCGGAGTTGTTTACTCGTAAAGGCTTTAATCAAGTCGGTATAGACGAAGTGATGCAGGCTGCTGGAATGACCCGTGGTGCTTTTTATGCGCATTTTTCATCTAAGTCTGAATTGTACGAGGAGTCTATTATGCGTGCAGGAAAACAAACGGCGAAAAACCTCATTGTTGCAGATGCCAATAGAGATGAATTTGTAGATGCATATTTAAGTGAGGCGCATTTAACTTCTACAATAGCGCGTTGCCCTCTGGCTTGTCTAGTTAGTGATGTTGCTCACGGCGATCCGCGTGTGCGTGAAGTATATACTCACTTATTGAAGGGTTTTATAGCACACCTGAGTAAGTTGTCTGACAGGCGGGTTGATTTAGAGTCATCATCTGAAAAAATTATTCAACAAGTAGTACTGTTAATTGGCGGCATGGCTATTTCACGCAGCCTGACCGATAAAAAGTTAGTTGCAGAAGTACTGGCGGTGTGTAGAGACTCAGTAAAAAATATTATGTAAATCTGACTAATTAATTTTTTCCGAGAATCATAAATCACTCACCAGCAGCAAAGATAGTCGCTGATGAGTAATAAAAATTATTTGGATTTATTTATTTTATCAAAAATAAATAAATCTAAGCCATCATTTCTAATAGTTTAGTTGGTGTACGCGAACCAAGCATCACCTGATGGTTGTATTTTAAAAAACCTGAGGCTAACGTTTTTCCGACATCGCCAGAACCAATCACACCAATTTTCATCGCTGACTCCTTAGGTATTTGCTTTGTTGGTAAAATATTTCATGTTTACAATAATTGCTGCTCATGATGGAGCTTGGACATTATGAATACATTCTCCTGGTTTTGCTATATCGTGAGCAAACGCGTTTTCAATACTGAAGATAATGAATAAGTTGCAGAACTCTTCTTATAGCGATTGTGGCGCTTAAAGCTTCTAAATGGTTTATTAAGATCGCCTTCTGAATGTTGTTTGCTTAAAAACGATTTTTTGAATATCCATCAAAAACTATATTAAAAATTTTCACAAAAAACTTTTCACTTCTTGCTCTACAAGCTCCCGCCAATCTCCATGTTCCATTCCCACATCCAGGGTTAAATTCCCAATTGCTATGCGATGCAATTCCACCACTGGATTTTGAAATCTGCCAAACATACGTTTAATTTGGTGATAGCGCCCTTCAACTAAAGTCACCGTAGCGACCTGGCTGCTAATAATCTCAAGTGTGGCAGGGCGTGTAGTGATATCTTCAAAGGAAAAGTACATACCTGCAGCAAAGGCGTCGATATAATATTTATTGATGGAATTGGCGAGCGTTACTTGATACAGCTTGGCAATTTTTTGCTCTGGCGTCGTGAGTAGACGCGACCAGCGGCCATCGTTGGTGAGTAATAATAAGCCGGAAGTATTAAAGTCCAGCCGACCAACAATATGTAAATTGTCAATGTCTAAGCATTCAGTTTCGTTTTTGTTGACTGTTTTTTTTAGTATATCTATCACGGTAGTGTGCTTGTTGTCCTTGGTGGCACTTACCACACCAGTTGGTTTATTCATCATGATATAAACTGGAGTTTTAGCTTGTAGAGTCTTTTCATCCAACATTACATGGGTAAATTCATCCACAAACTGGTGAATATCTGTAGCGAGACTGCCATCTATTTTGAGTCGTCCTTGCGCAAGCATGGACCGGACATCTTTGCGATTGATGCCGGTATGTTGGCTAATAAAACGATCTAGTCTCGTGCGTTTCGATTGCATTGTCGTATTACTTTATAGTTTTGCTACAAAAAACTGTTTCATTTTTAGAAAGTGTTTTTCAAATAAATGCCAGGAAATAAATGCTGCAGCAAAAATTACGCAGGTGCTGATGACGATATAGATAGTGCTTAGAAGGACGGATTGTGATGTGTTGAATTTTAGTGCCAATGGTGCACCTAGAAAATCGTGCAGCGGCTTATGGAAAATATACATGCCGTAGCTGTATTTACCTATTACTTGCAGCGGGCGAAAGCGCAATACACTTACCCAACCTGACGCGCCCACCACATCTGCGCCTGCAGCGGCTGTCAACAATAAAGCAAATATCAATGCAACCAGGAAGTAGCTGATAATCGAACCGAAAGGGGTGTAAATCGCAAAGTCTCTCGTTGCGATACTGCTTGCTAGCGCTACCCCGATACTCCAGTAAAATAAATATTTGTGCTTACACAGAATCCAATCTTTCCATGATGGAACGCGTAATGCTGCTGCTGTCGCGCTCCCAAATGCTAATGCGTCCATTCGGCAAAATGAGTTTTGGTAAATCAGAGTATGGTCCATGCCTTCCCAAACAAGATATGCGCGCACCACAAGGCTTATAAGTACAATGATCAAGCAAACACGAACACAGCGTAGCGGATTCATTGAGCGAATCAGTAAAGGCCATACGAGATAAAATTGTTCTTCAACGGCCAGCGACCAGAAATGTGGAAACGGTTCGTTGCTGTCGCCAAATAAAGCGGCCCAATTCGCTGTGTAGGTCCACAGCCATAAGTGGTTGTTATGGTCCGTGGGCGAAGGCTGTATTCCAATCGCGGGCAGGATAATAAACGCCACCGTTAGTACACTGAAATACAATGGAAAAATGCGCAGAGTTCTACGCATATAAAAACCGGAATAATAATTTTTGGCGCGCTGTGAATCGAGCAAAATGCCGGTAATTAAAAAGCCGCTCAAAACAAAAAATAGTTGTACGCCGACCCAGCCAGTACTACTAAGAGAAAAATATACAAAGGCTGCAAGGCCCGTTTGCTTATCAAGCAGGCTAAGCATATGAAAGAGCACAAGCAAAATCGCGAGCCCGCGCAAACCGTCGAGCGCTGGGAAATGAGAAGGTAGTGGGGTGGTGCTTGGCACCATAGGTGATACTTGACTAGAGTTTAGCTGTAGAATAATTTGTTTCATCATGCGGGGTAGATTCATTTAGCGGAATGCAGCACCAATAAAAAGCTGCGACCGAACAATGTAATAGTACTGTTAGCGCCGATAATGCTTGGTGTCAGCCCAGCTAACGTCATAAGGGGTTGAAATCCATATTATTATACGGGCCAAAAGATTGTTAGTGGAAGTGTTTTCGCTCGCCAATGGCTTTTGAGCATTAGTCTTTTTCGCCGAGTGCAGGGTTACATTATTTTTTTTTGGTAGTATTTTTTTAGGCGGCAATGTAGCAATATTAAGTTGCTCAGGTAATGTTTCGTAATGAATTTCTTCTATTAGGGT
>JANYIO010000020.1 GCA_025362015.1 Gammaproteobacteria bacterium
CCGCTTACCGCGTGCTGCGCAAATAAATCTCGCCACTCTTGTTCATTGCGTTTTTTCATAAAACCTCCTGAGGAAAATTGGAGGCGCTACGCTAATAAAAAAATGTGCGGATTAATAGAGTGTAGTTAGTACTGCGCTTACTTACATTTCAACTTCATCCTGAAGCCAAACACCTTAACCACAACATCCTGTTTTTGGTTAACGTCCATGCGTTGCCTATTTTAAATATTTTGCTGGTATTGGAAAGTCGCCAAAGTCAGCATTTTTTGTAAGAAATTGACTATGCCGTTACGTCAAGGCTGTGGTTGATGCTGCGCTTACGAAAGACCGCATCCTTTCGAAATTAATGCAGCAGTTGTATTACCAGACGACCTTCATACTATTTGGACGTTACCAGAAGATGATTGTGATTATGCCAAGCGATGGATGCTAATCAAAAGCTCGTTTTCGCGAGCACTAGCAAAAACCGAACACATCAACTGCGCTCGCATCAAAAAACGTGAGCGCGGAATTTGGCAACGCTGGTTCTGGGAGCATGTTATTCGCGACGAGCCAGATTTTCTAAATCACATAGAATATATTTACCAGAATCCCGTGAAGCATGGGTATGTTCAAAATGCTAAAGATTGGCTCTATTCATCAATACATAAATTATCATGAACAGATCTGCGTTCCCAAGCTAGAGCTTGGGAACGAGAAAAACAGTTTGTAAGTCGTAATTTTGTTGTGTAAAAGTAACCCCTGAAATTTGTCAACTGCCACTTAGCGCGGCATAAGGATTAAATATGAATAAATTAGTTTTTATGATTTTTCTGGGTGCACTGGTTTTAAGTTGCTCAACTAATAAGCCCGACGCTATTAAACACGACACTAGTTCACAAGTGAATAATGCAGAAAAACATCTGGACGATGGCCTTGTCTTTGTTTCTACTGGTAGCCTTAAAAAAGCAATTGATGAATTCGATCAAGCAATAAAAATTTGCGACAACCAATATTCCGACAAAAAAACTACAGTATTTTCTTCAAGGGGGCAGACTGAAACAATCTATTATATGCTTTTAGCTTCAGCTACAAATTTGAAGGCTATAGCTGTGGATACGACATGTTCTGATACCCTTTACTTTAGGGGTTATGCTGAATTGGATTTAGGGAATCTTGAGCTTGCCCAAACATATGTGGAGCGTGCCATAGCAATGGCTCCAGTGAATTCCAAGTATTTATCCGAGTTAGGGCACATTCATCAAACTAACAAAAAATGGCATGATGCTCTGGAGGTTTTCAGTACTTCTGAAGAATCAGCTGATGTTTATTCACCAGAAAAACTAAAAAACCAAGAGTTAATGCGCGCAAAAAGAGGCGTTGCCTTTGCGTTAACAGAGCTCAATAGGATTGATGAAGCTGAGTCTAAGTATAAAGAATGTTTGAAGATTGATCCAGATGATAAAAACTCTTTACATGAATTAGCATACTTAAAATCGCTGCGTGCGAAGAAAAATTAGCAATCGCTCAAACACCACTCCGACAAGCTGAGATAAAACTGAAAAATACTAAACCTAAATATTCTGCGATAAAAATAACGCTATGCAAAAAATATTATTTATTTGTAGTCAGAACAAACTCCGTAGTCCAACTGCGGAACAGGTCTTCTCACAAACTCCAGGATTGGAGGTTGTTTCCGCTGGAACAAATAACGACGCAGAAAACCCAGTCACCCCTGAGCTTATTCAATGGGCTGATAAAATTCTTATGAAAAAGATGCATGTAGATAAGATTAGAACTAAATTTAAACGCATCCTAAAAAACCAGAAAATCATTTGTTTAGGGATACCGGATAATTATAAATATATGGATCCAGAGCTAATTAAAATACTGATGGCGAAGGTTCCTAAGCTATTGAATTTGACAAGCTAAATTTCAGCTCATTCAAGCTTGATAGAAAAATCATGAAAAACCCCAATTAACTCGGTCGGGCTAGTTTCACGTCTATGCGATGGGCTTGGTAGCCGCATGTGATTTTGGTAGCTGTACTTTAAAAGTAGTGCCAGTTTCAGGGGTAGATTCAACCGAAATAGTACCACCGTGGGCGACGATAATTTCGCGAACTATATACAAGCCCAAGCCTAGATTTTTTTTGGCGTTGCGTTCCGTATTGGCAAGCGAGCCGCGCTGCATAAGATCGAATATTCGATGCTGAATTTCCTTCGGAATGGAAGCACCTACGTTTTTAACTTTAAACACAACATAATCATCGGATGCCGTAGTGAAAACTTCGACGGGAGTGTCAATAGAACCGTACTGTAGTGCATTGCTAATAAGGTTTTGATAGACCTGGCTCATTCTGTCAGCATCCCAATTCCCCGTGCAGTCGCCGTCAGTTTTATGATGAATAACGCGATTGGGGTATAAAAGTCGAAACTCTTCGACAACTTGATTTGCAATCTCGGCGATATTGGCTTCCACGATTACAAATTTCAGTCCGCCGCCTATTCGGGTTTGGGTAAAATTTAACAAGTTATCGAGCATTTTATTCATACGAATTACGCTCGAATACATCACCGAACCTAATGCTGCGGTGCGACTATCTTGCTCGCGGTCTTGCATTAACATTTGGGCTCCGGTGCCAACAGCACTGAGTGGATCGCGCAAATCATGGCCCAACACGCCCAAAAATATGTCTTGCGCCAGTATGATGGCTTCGCTGTAACGGGCAACCGACTCCGCTAACGCTTGATCTATTGCTTCGTTAAAACGAATAAGATCTTCGGCTTCTGCGACACTGGCACATTTATTTTCGACAAACCAAAGTTTTAATACGCTCGCACGCAGTGCGCGATATTCAGCGGCCAACAGCTCAATGGAAAACCCTGAATCCAAACGGCTATCTGCGTGAATTTCTGCCGCTGTGTCGCCGCTGGTGCGGATGTCGTGCCCCTTCGATTTTTCGCTGCGCTCATATTCTGTTTGTGGTGTCACTATATCCTTAGCGACCACTCGTAACATTTGCTCCGCATGATCGCGCAATTCCTTAAGCGTCATTTCATTTGGTTGAATTGAGCGTGCGAAGCTAACCCATTCGGTGAGAATTTTTTCCATATTCTCCAAAATAAATTGGTTAATTCGCATAGAAGGTCCTGTGGTGGTGGGTAAGGGTGAATGACAGTAGCATCCTTAGGCATCCACAGCAATCAAATTGGAGGACTGGATGGTGGAGGTAGCATCTCTGTAGCTTGCGAAAAAAAGCCGGTCTTGATATGGATTAGATAGCAAGTAGGTAAGCTGCCCCCAACATTGTTGAATCCAATTACATGATGATTTTGAAGAGCTGTAAAAATAGGCCCAACGCGAAGCAACTAGACGAGATAGAGAATGACTAAATTAAAAATATTTTTTATATTAACAGGTAATTGCCAGGCAGACGAGCCGCCGAGTTTACAAGCTGATATTTTTAGATTTTTGGAACAAAAATATACCTCGCGGCTTGCGGCGAGGTGTTTAATTTGCTGAATAAAGGGTTATCGCTAAAACTAGTCTATTCTTATCAAATTATTGCAAATATTAATCTGCAATTTTTGTTACTTCAAAAATCATAAAAAAAGGAGGTGAAATTGAGTAGGCTGGTATCAGCACTCAATACCATTATTGGCTATCAGAAACGCTTGTTTTTAGGCGTTATCACAGCGTTGATAATGTTACCCCTACATGCATGGTCGTCTGAAGCGACCTTACAGGCTGCTTTTGTCTATAATTTTATAAAATTCATTGATTGGCCCGCCACCGAAGTCAGTGCGTCGTTACGTTTATGTGTGCTTGGTGCCAATAGCGAAATGCATGAAGCGCTGGATCAACTCAATGGAAAAACTGCCAATAAAAAAGTCATAGAAATTGTTTATTTCAGCCGGGCAATGCCCGTCGCCACCACTATTGAATCTTGCCAGATGGTATATCAGGCAAACCGATCTACTGTCATATTGCCGCAAACCTTACCTAAGGGTGTGGTGTTGGTGGCAAATGAACCTGATCAAAAAGATCTTAATGTTAGTATTGCGTTGTTGCGAAATACAGAAGGGCGAATCGAGTTTTCAATTAATCAATCTGCCGTCTCTTCTTCGGGTGTGAAAATGAGTAGCCAATTATTGAAATTGGCGACAAGTACTCGGGGAGGCAAGGGTTAAATGGCCAAAACCTTAACGCTTTCACGCAAGATCAGTTTACTTGCCATGCTTATTTCTTCACTGGCAGTGTTGAGCGCTTCGCTGGCGGGTGTTTTTCAGCAGTATATAATCTCCAGTGAACAAGTGAATCGTCAAATACAGATTCTGGCTGAAGCGACAGCATTTAATTTGGCGGCTCCGAGTATGTTTTCGGATAAGCAAGCTGCTGGCGATGTACTACAAGCTTTACGCGTTGACCCACAAGTTATTTCGGCGCGTTTGGTGATGGCGAATAATCAGCAGCTGGCTGAATATCACCGCAATAGAGATTTGATTCAAACATCAATAAAGCATCTCTCCGTAAATGTCGTCTGGAAGGATGAGCAGGTTGGGCACTTATTTCTCGATGTAGATCTGTCTAGGCTGCAAAATCAACTATACCGTCAAATTGGTTTTTCGCTGGTCACGGCAATTATTGCATTGCTCTTTGCGGGCATGTTGGCAAAACGGTTGATTGGTATTGTGACTAAGCCTTTACGTGGCCTTAGTGAGATTGCCGCGCGGGTGGGAAACGAAGGCGATTACAGTTTGCGCGCACCTTTAATCGAAAGTCACGATGAAGTAGGGCAGCTTGCATTTAGATTTAATACTATGTTGGAGCGTATAGAAGCCCAAGCTGCTGAACTACATAAATACCAGGTTTTCCTGGAGCAGCGGGTTGAAGAGCGAACCGCACAATGGCGCCAGGCCAGTGTGCGAGCTGAAGCAGCAAGCCGCGCTAAAAGTGATTTTTTAGCGGTGATGAGCCATGAAATACGGACGCCATTGAATGGCATTATGGGCATGACCAGTTTATTGCTGGACGGCCCCCTTGATGCCAAACAAAAACGCTTTGCACGTGTGGCGCGTCGTTCCGGCGAAGATTTGTTAATTATTATTAACGACATTTTAGATTTCTCCAAAATTGAAGCCGGCAAACTCGAACTTGATCCAAGACCTTTTCACTTAAATACTTTACTGGAAGATTTGGCTGAACGTTATGCCCCCATAGCCCAGGGAAAAAAACTCGAATTAATGTGCAATACCCCCATCCCACCCACTTCTGTCGACGGCGATTCGTCACGCTTGGCGCAAGTGCTTACCAACCTACTGAGTAATGCCATTAAATTTACTGACGTTGGCGAAGTTATGCTCTTGGTAGAGCCAGTTGAAGAAACTGAAACAGAGGTGAAGTTGCGTTTTGGCGTGCGTGATACCGGCATTGGTATAACAGCGCAGCAGCAGTCAAAATTGTTTAATGCTTTCACTCAAGCTGATTCCTCCATGGCACGGAAATACGGTGGCACAGGTTTGGGCCTGGTTATTTCCCAGCGATTAATCGCGCTTATGGGTGGTGAAATAACTCTTGAGAGTACCGCTGGGGAGGGCACTTTTTTTCATTTTACTCTGAGCTTCCCCAAGGTTCATGATCTGCGTAATTTTCAACTGGTCGAAGGGTTTGATCAGTTGCGCGTTCTGGTAGTCGACGACAATGAAACCAATCGTGAGATTCTTCACTATTGGCTGACCAGCTGGGGTGTAACACCGGTGATGGCTGCGTCTGCTTCGCAGGCAATAGGGCAGTTGTATCAACATCATGCCGCAGGGACGCCGTTTGAGTTATTGCTAACGGATTGGATGATGCCGGAAATGGATGGCGGTCAATTGATTGCTGCTGTGCGTAAGGATCATATTTTTGATGCGTTGTCCATTGTGGTGTTAAGTTCAGCGGATATGTTGGCCAACCCCCATTTGCCTTCAGAAACTGTTTATCTATTAAAGCCTGTACGGCAATCAGAATTACATAATCTATTGGCCGTTAAAGCCGCCGGTCAGTGGGTGGCATCGGGTCGCGCAAGAGCTGCACAGATAAACATATTGGCAGGCGGTGAGGTAGGGCTGCCAAAACTGGAGGGATGGGTATTATTGGTAGAAGACAATTTGGTTAATCAAGAAGTCGCCTTGGCGATGCTCCAAAAAATTGGTGCGGACGTCAAGCTTGCTGCCAATGGTCAAATAGCGCTAAATCTTCTCGAAGAAAATAATTTCGATATGGTATTGATGGATTGTCAAATGCCAGTAATGGATGGATTTGAGGCAACAGTGCAAATACGCCAGCGTGAAAAAACTTTGGGGTTGGTCAAAATACCGATTGTTGCCCTCACTGCTAATGCCATCATTGGCGACCGTGAAGTGTGTCTCGCCAAAGGTATGGATGATTATCTTGGCAAACCATTTTCTTTCGAGCAGTTACACCAATTGTTAGCGAATTGGTTGCCAGTTCGAGAACACACTGTAAGCGAACGTATTGTCAATGAAAACACTGTGAGAGAAAATAATGCGAGTGAATCTATGATGCGCAAGGAAAATGATTTTCAGTCCTTGCCTGCGGTACAAATTGATAAAAAAATTATTGCTCAACTTAAGGTTTTGGGTGAGGGCCTGCTCTTACGGGTTATTCAACTTTATCGCGAAACCACCCCTGAGTTGTTAACGAATATGCAAGAGGCTATTGATGCGAGTGATGCGGATAAATTGTATAAAGCAGCTCACAGTATGAAAAATAGTTCGGCCAATTTAGGTGTTACTGAATTGGTGAATCAGTGTCGTGAGCTCGAAGCGTTCGCCCGGCAGGGAAGTTTAGCGCCGGCTACGGATTTATTGTTGAGTATTAAACAGCTTTACGCTGCAGCCTTGGTTGCCTTGAGTGAATATGAGCCAGGAAATAAAAAACATGAATAATCCAGACGTAATCTCAGCGCTTATTTTGGTTGTTGATGATGAAGAAGCTGCGCGCCTAATGATGACAACCACGTTAGAGAAAGCGGGTTTTAGTGTACGTGCCGCCGCTGATTGCGCCAGTGCACGCGCCCTTTTTGCGGTATACAAATTTGATGTGATATTGCTTGATGTACTCTTACCGGATGGCGATGGATTTAGTCTCTGTAAAGAATTCTTATTGCAACCAAACGGGCGCGATTTACCCATTGCAATAGTAACCGGGTTAGATGATTTGGAGTCTATCCAACTTGGTTATCAATCTGGCGCGACTGATTTTATTACTAAGCCCGTCAGTTGGGGCACCTTACCTTATCGCATTCATTATATTTTGCAGGGCAGCCGTACCATTCTGGATTTAAGCGTGAGCGAAAGTAAAACGCGCGCGCTCCTATCGAGTATCCCCGATATTCTTATGCGTATCCATCGCGATGGTTGGGTGTTGGATATGCAAGTGGGGTCAATTAATTTTGATATCCAGGAATGGTTTTATTCTGTTGAAGGTGAAGGTGAAGCTTATGGACGTTTACCACCAGAAGTGAGTCGCGCTGTTGCGCATCATATTGATGCTGCACTCAATGGGGAGGGGATGCAACTGCTGGAGTTTGAGTGGGCACAGGTGCTTGGTAAAGTATGTTTTTGGGAGGCCCGGATTCAGCAACGCGATGACAATGAAGTGTTGATGGTGGTTAGAGATATCACTCAGCGGAAACAGCATGAAAACCAATTGCGGTTATCTGCCAAGGTATTTG
>JANYIO010000038.1 GCA_025362015.1 Gammaproteobacteria bacterium
GCATCATCGGGTAATTTCGTAGCAGATAATTCATTTAGCGGTGGTGCAACAGTCACTTGGAACAATCCAATAAATACTTCATTACTGAGTGGCATACGCCTCTTATAGCGTCACATTGTATTTTGCAGAAAATTATTTCACGGCACCGAACAAACGTGTTTTCAATGCAATAATCAATGGTACACCATCACTTAAGAACTTTGATGTCTATACTGCTGTGGGTGCCCGTTCCGACGAAAACCATCACTAACAGTTACAGCACAGCTGACAAATTTTTTGCCATTTTATTTTCGAGAACACTATTTCGCACTATCAAAATTCCCTACCATTTTTTACATCCTGAATTGGGCTTTGCCCAAGTTGCCTTAGTGCTCCAAGTGAGAAGATTTTTTTCGGTGCATTTGAAATTATTCTGTATTACCCACCGCTTATTTTCCGGGTAAACAACAAGTACCTACATTCAATGTAAACACTTTCAAACCCAATTCACCTTAACGTTGAGTTTTCAAAATGCTAAATAATAAAGATAAAACCAGGCTAGTGTTCCTGCTGCTTGCTCTGTTCCTGTTTCCCAGTGCATTTGCTTATGATGTACCCGCTAACAATCGGGTTGAATACAACCTCAATTACGATTGGAAATTTATAAAATCCAGTCCTGTCGGCGCTGAAACCCAGAGCTTTAATGACAGCGCCTGGCAAGCTGTGAGCTTGCCTCACACCTACAACGATATTGATCTTTTTGATACCTGGATAACCGGCAGTGGCAACTACGGTTGGGCGGGAAAGACCTGGTATCGCAAGCACTTTAAACTGGATGCTGCTCTCACTGGGCGAAAAGTGTTTATAGAATTTGAAGGTATTCATCAAGCCGGTGAGTTTTACATTAACGGCACCTGGGTTGGGCGCCATGAAAATGGTGTGGGCCCGGCGGGAATTGATATCACTAATTTTGTTCGTTTTGGTACAGATGAAAATATTCTGGCCGTGCAAGTGAACAACAGCCTCGGCTATCCAGAACTGGCGACTGGCACAACTTACCAATGGAACACTCCGCCCTTTTTCCCCAACTATGGTGGGATTGTTAGCAATGCAAAACTCCATGTGATGGATAAGGTTTACCAAACCCTGCCCTTGTTTAGCAATCTTGGCACCACTGGCACCTATGCCTATGCCACTGATATTAATGTTGCGCAATCCACCGCAACTATTACCGCTGAATCACAAGTTAAAAATGAATCAGGTGCGCTTAAAACAATTAGCTACCAGGTAGTCGTGGTGGATGGCAACGGCAATAATGTGCTCAGTATTCCCGGTACTACCGAAGCCTTGACTAGCGGCCAAACAAAAACCTTGATTACTTCTGCAAAATTGGTTGGCGCAAAATTTTGGTCACCGGATTATCCTTACCTTTATAAAATTTATACCATTATCAAAAGCGGCACTACGGTACTCGATGTGGTTGAAAGCCCACTCGGTATTCGTCAAGTCCGTTTTAACGTGGCGGATGGTTTAACCATTAACGGCACGCGTTTATATTTAAATGGTTATGCTCCGCGTTCTACGATGGAATGGGTGACTGTTGGTAAAGCGCCCAGCTGGTTAGAAGAATACGATTTCAAATTGATGAAAGAATCCAACGGCAATTTCTTGCGTCCAATGCATGTAGCGCCGCACAAAATGGATGTAGTCGCTGCGGATAAATTTGGTGTTATCTATGCCTGCCCTGCAGGTGATGCTGAAGGTGATGGTGCGGGTAGGCAATGGGAACAGCGCGTTGAATTAATGCGCGATGCGATGATTTATTATCGCAATAATCCCAGCGTTGTTTTTTGGGAAGGCGGTAACCAAAATATTTCTGTTGCGCACATGCAAGAAATGGTTGACCTGAGACGCACATGGGATCCACACGGCGGCCGTTTTGCTGGTACTCGTTCATCAAGTGCGGAGCTGGAACCTATTGCCGAATATATGTCGAGCATGGATAACCCCAACGCTTCCGCCACACATCCACTCTGGGATGCAGAATGGGCGCGGGCAGAAAGCCCAAGACGTATCTGGGATAAATTTACTCCGCCAGCATTTGGTTATGTGAATGTTGCTAACACGGCCAATGTGATTACCGAGTATCCCGACTTAAGCTTTAAGCTCAACAGTACGGAAGACCTTGCGCGGGATAACGTTAAACGCTACAACGATCGCTGGTCACTGCGCGGTGGACAAGGCCTGGCTAAAGTCATGGTAGGCGGTGCCAAAATTATTTTTGCGGACGGTGTTAGTCACGGCCGCATGATAGATACGGAATTGGCGCGAGTCAGCGGTGTAGTGGATGCTGCACGCTTACCTAAACAAAATTATTACGCGTTGCGTGTTACACAAAATGAAAAAGATGATATTCATGTGCTCGGCCATTGGAATTATCCTGCTGGCACAGTGAAAGATATTATTGTGATTGCCAATACGGAAACAGTAGTACTTGAACAGTACGATCTCGCCGGAAATTTTATTCGCGATTATCGCACTCCAGTGCGCACCAATCATTTTGAATTTTCGTTTGCAAAAATAAGTTGGCAACCCGGAAAAATAAAAGCGATTGGTTACAACGGCGGTGTAAAAGTTGTTGAGCATCAACTAGTCACCACGGGCGCAGCCACTAAACTTCGCGTTACTGCTATCACCGGTCCCCAGGGTTTTATTGCCGACGGTTCCGATATTGCGATGTTTGATGTTGAGGCAGTTGATGCTAACGGTTTACGTGTACCAACTCAGCAAGGAAAAGTTTCTTTTACCTATGCGGGCGAAGCAAAATTTCTCGGCGGCTATAACAGCGGTATTGAAAATAGTATCTTCAAAGACTATGTCCAAACCGAAAATGGTATCAACCGCGTATTTGTTCGCGCAACGCGAAATGCTGGCACCTTTACACTTAACGCGACCAGCCCAGGTTTAGCCAATGCGTCAGCTACTGTGACCACTCGTGCATTTAGTTTAGTCAATGGTTTAACCACCACCAAGCCACAGGTTTATAGCCAAACCCTAATGTCGCAACCGGTAAATAATTTTAATTTTACGGATGTTATCGATGCAAAACCCGCCACGGTTTATATATCAAACCCGGTCACCATTTCCGGGATGACCAGCGTGCAAAATATTCTCATCGCGCAAACAGATACGACAGCAGAATATTCTATCAATGGCGGCAGCTTCACATCCCTACCCGGTAAAGTTGCCAACAATGATCAAGTGCGTGTGCGCCTGACATCTGATTCAGGAAATTCAATCACGCGTTATGCACGCATTGAAATTTCAGGAGTGTCGGATGACTTCAGTGTAACGACTAAAGCATCAGTCGTTGTGCCTGATGATATCAACCTTGCGTTATTAAAACTTGTAACCGCGTCTATACAACAAGTGGGTAACGAAGCTATGAAAGCGGTTGATGGCAATTCCACCAGTCGCTGGGCAGCAGAAACCTGGCCGGAATGGATCAGTGTTGATTTGGGGCAAGCCTATAAAATAGACCGAGTTGAAATTGCACCTTATGCCAATCGGGCTTACCAATTTTTAATTGAAGGCTCTACCGATGGTGTGAAATTTTTTACTCTGTCGGATATGACCAAAAATACTTTGGCAAGCGGTTTGATTAGCGCTACGTTTTCACCACAAACTGTGCGCCATGTTCGTTTAACTTTTGTAGGTGCTAATGCCTATACAGGCGGCTGGTCGAGTATTTATGAGCTGCGGGTTTTTCAGGCAAAATTGGATCTTGTTCCCGATCCATTTTCCATTAAAGCAGTAACCGGCGTTGATGTATTTACTGACGTAATTTCTGAATCCTTTGTGGTTACAGGTATAGAAGCACCCACCAGTATTGCGATTATTAACTCCAGTGAAACGGCTTCCTATTCCATCAATAACGGGCTCTTTACCGCAGACCCGGGAACAGTTGCCAATAATGATCAGGTTAGAGTCAAGCTATCCACTGGCTCTCAATTTCAAAATACACATTTTGCAACGCTTTCTATCGGCGGAGTCACGGGTGATTTTAAAATAACGACCAAGGCATCTGCTTTGCAATAACATGCAGTTAGCGATAAAAAGTTAAACAGTGATATTTTGCGCGGAGGATCTAATAAATCCTCCGCGTTTTTATTATTAAATCCTTGAAAATTTATTTTTTACGCTCATGCAAATTAATTCAGTCGAATCGCCCGAGAATATCCATTCTATTTCAGCGCACCAGCCTCTGCTTTTTTCTGATAATAATCACGCAATATATACCAGGATTTTTTCTTAATACCTTTATCAGAAATTAAACCTTTACGATTCCAAAAATCCTGGATATTAGGTAGCGGGCGCCGTGGTGAGCGGAAGTCTTTTAAAATCCAGGGAGAAATACCCCGTAAAAAACTAATCTTATCCAGCATCGCTAAATTATTGTTGTAAACATCGGCTTGATATTCTTCGCTCCAGCGCTGATCTTTAGTGCCGTGCCGCCCTTGTAATGCATCAGCACCAAACTCACTGACAATCATGGGCTTGTGATAAGGCGACGCCCATTTAACCGTTGCGCAACTGCCAGGTGTTGCAACATACCAGCCGCAATAGCTGTTAATGCCGATAACATCCACCACTGCGGAGAGTGGATCATCAATGGTTTTCAGTTGCTCTGCGTCGTTGTGAGTTTCCAACGCGGCAGTAATTAAACGTGTATCGTCAAGTTGGCGCGCCTTTTGTGCCAATTGACTGATAAATTTTGTGCGTGCAGTTCCTGTGGGTGTTTCATTGGCCATTGACCATAAAATAATTGACGCGCGATTTTTATCGCGGCTGATCATCTCAGTTAATTGTGCTTCGGCTTTTGCATAAACTATAGGGTTGTTGAATAACACAGTCCAATAAACAGGAATTTCAGACCACACCAGCAGCCCCATTTCATCGGCCATTTTTATCATATTTTCGCTGTGGGGATAATGTGCTAGCCGCACAAAATTACAGCCCAGATCTTTTGCTGATGTTAGCGTGTGGCGCGCATCTTCTTCACTCCATGCACGCCCCGGATGCAGTCCCGATTCTTCATGGATGCTAATGCCGCGCAGAAAAATAGATTTGCCATTTAGTAAAATATTTTCACCTTCGACCGCAATAGTTCTAAATCCGATTTTGTCATGCACGGTCTCTTGCAGATAATTTAAATCAACCGCATATATTTTTGGCGCTTCGGGGTTCCACAGCACCGGCTTTGCAGAAATGGAAAATTTACCCTCGCCGGTTTTGCTCAGGTTTATTTTTTGTTTAATATTTAATTCTGGAATTTGAATTTCAACTTTCTGATTATCGAGTTGTGCAGTGTTGCTTACTTTTACCCAACCCTCGATCAGATCTGGTTTGGTGTTGCTGAGTTGCACAAAATAATCTTCAATATGAGCTTTGGGATAACTCAATATTTTTACCGAGCGGGTAATTCCGCCATAATTCCACCAATCAGTATTGACCGTAGGAATTTGGTCGCGCTCGCGCCGGTTGTCCACTTTGACTACTAGCGAATTGGTACCGGATTTTATGCGTGTAGATACATCAAATTGAAATGGAGTAAAACCGCCTTCATGAGCGCCAATTTTTTCGCCATTTAAATAGACTATGGCGTTGTAGTTTACCGCACCGAAATAAACGCTGTATTGTTGATCGGCTTTCTTGCCGATATCAAAATCACGGTGATACCAGAGCGTGCCTTCATATAAAAATAATTTTTCGTCCTGGGTATTCCAATCACCGGGAACATTTAATTTGGGTGAGTTGGCAAAATCGTATTCTACCAAATCAGAGGGCGTGGCAGGTTTTGCATTTTTGAAAAATCCTGTATCTGATTCTTCATAGCGATAATTGTAAAAGCCATTTTCATAGGGATCGACAATAGTATCCCAGCGGCCATCCAGTGAAATGGAATTTCGCGCATCGGGGTTTTGGATGGCTATATCTGCTGTAGCCAGATTAGCCATAAATCCGCAGCAGAAAAGTGAAGCAATAAATCGTACATTGCGCATAGTTATTCTCATTCTTTCGTTGTTGAAAAATCGGT
This sequence comes from Gammaproteobacteria bacterium, assembly GCA_025362015.1. GTDB lineage: Bacteria > Pseudomonadota > Gammaproteobacteria > Pseudomonadales > Cellvibrionaceae > Cellvibrio. Next base: position 6,077 of record JANYIO010000038.1, read on the forward strand.
ATTGATAAATTTATTATTTTCAATATTTAAAATAAGTTTGCACAATTTATTGTTGTGAGTAAAAAATTTCTCGCGGAATTATGGCGCCCCAATGCTGGATAACCAAAGCCGCACATGCCTGCCCCGCTGCTACTGCTTCTTGCACAGATTTGTTTTGTAAGCGAGCCGCAAGATAAGCGCCATTAAAGGAATCTCCCGCAGCGGTGGTATCCAGAGGTTTAATCTCATGGGGTATAGGTACCTCAGTAGATTTTCCATCGCAATAAACCAGGCAAGGTTTTGCGCCGTCTTTAATAACCACTTCAGTAGCGCCGGCTTTGAGGTAGCGCTCCAGGCATTGGGTTTTGCTATGGGGTCCGTAAAGTTCTTTTTCATCGTCAAAACTGGATAGGGCTATATCTGTGCGCCGAACCATGGCGGCAAAAATCGCGGTGGTACGCGCGGCATTTTTCCAGCTGCTCTTGCGATAATTAATATCAAAAATAACTTTGCCATGGTTGCTTCTGTACCTATCTAAAAACTGCCAAAGCTGATCAAGTGCCGCATCCGAATAAAGCGATAAGGTAATGCCGCTTAAATAAAAATAGGCATAGGGCATCAGCTCTTCCAGTAAGTTGGGCCAGTCTTCCAGCAATGTTCTTGCGGGTGAATTTTGTCGCCAGTAGTGAAAGCTGCGCTCGCCTGCGCTATCAGTTTCAATCATGTAGAGGCCGGGTAGATTATTGGCTTTACGCATGACCAGGTCGGTACCAACTCCCTCTTGCTGCCACGCGCGAAGCATAGCGTCGCTCAAGTGATCATCGCCCAGAGCGGTGATGTAATCCACCTCGCCGCCAGCGCGCGCTAGATAAATGGCCATGTTGAGCGTGTCGCCGCCAAACCCCAGGGTGCATTTAGATCCGCCAGCACCTGAGCTTGAAAGATTTGAGCCGGAGAGACCTGAGACTTCCAACATGCATTCACCCAATGCTGCAATTTTCAAATTAACCTCATACTTTTAAATGTTGATTATGTATAGTCTTAACTATGCATATTGGTAAGGCCACCTTACAATAACCTTACAATACTAGCAGTTGATTTTATTGCCTACAAGTTAAAATAGTGCCTGTAGCGCCGAATGGTACTTACTTAAGCTCGTCATCCTCGCGTAGCGGGGATCCAGTGACTTTCAACCACGCTGGATCCCCGCTACGCGAGGATGACGACTCCCTTATTTCGTAAATTAACATCGGGAAAAAATATAAAAGCTCTTAAGTAAGTACCATTCACTGTAGCGACTACTCAGAATAGCCTTGCTTTTTTAGCGAATGGGGAAACTCGCAAAGTCTTGGTTATTATGAATGCTTGTCTAGTGGTAATATGGCTGGCACTGATCTTGTTATTTTTTTTGAGGATATAGTTGATGGATTTGCAGGCGATAAAAACTAACCGGTTGTACATTAAAGTAGCTGATCAGTTAACAAAATTGATAGAAAGCGGCGCCATAAAACCGGGTGAGCGATTTCCTGCGGAGCGTGAGCTGGCTGAAAAATTGGGTGTAAGCCGGCCGACTATTCGCGAAGCGATGATTGCCATGGAGTTATCCGGCATTATTGAAATCCGTACCGGTTCAGGTATTTACGTCAGCAAACAAAAACCGCTATTGGAAGCGCGGGACAAAGGCGTAGGTCCGTTTGAAATTATGGAGATTCGTTACATTATTGAATCCGAAGCTTGCGCTTTGGCGGCAACGCGAATTACGGATGAGCAAATCGAAAAATTAAAAGAAACCCTGATTGCCATGGAAGAAGAAGAAAAGCTGCCGGATGCTTCTGAAAAAGCGGATTGGAAGTTTCATTTGTTAATTGCAGAAGCCGCGCAAAATAGCGCGATTTATAGCGTAGTAAATTGGTTGTGGGAATTGCGGAACCAGTCGGAGTTAAGCACGGCATTTTTTGAAAAAATTCGCCAGGAAGGTGTGCACCCATCCATCAATGACCACCGCAAAATTGTTGAGGCATTGGAAAAACGCAACCCTGAAAAAGCGCGCATGGCGATGAAAGTTCATATCGAAAATGCAACCGCTGCCGCGGCCAGTTATTTTGGCAAGGATCTGTAATCTACTGCTTAAGTATTAAGGCAACCTTTTACACTCAGTGCAGTTCCTTGCGCGTTTATTTTTGTTAGCCAGTAGGCTATATCTTTCATGAATTGCTCATGACTAATCAGTTCGGCAGGAAAAATTTCTGCCACTTTAGCAAGTGTCTTAACTCGCTCTATTTCATCGCGATACAAGGCGCTTGCTAAAGGTGTTAACTCATTGGCTTTCGGGTCTGTGACTGTAAAAATATTCCCTGCTTCATCAATCCCCGTCAGATAACGAAACCATGCTGCAATAATAAAGGGAATAATTTTAGGACGGTAACCTTGTTGAATAAGTTCAACCGCCGTGTTTAACAAACGTTGCGACAATTTTTGAGAACCGTCGCTAGCAACCTGGGTCGTTTTATAGGGAACAAGACTATTGCTAAAGCGGGTGCGAATTTCTTTTTTGTATAAATCAAATGCAAACCCTTCAGGCACGTTAAGTGTCGGCGACACTTCATCATCCATAAGATGTTCAACGAGTAAATGCAGTGCCGGGTCGGCTATAGCGTTGTGAATGTATTGGTATCCACAGAGGAAACCCAGATAAGCCAGTGTTGAATGGCTGCCATTGAGCAAACGCAATTTCATATTTTCAAAGGGTGTTACATCTTTAACAATCAGTGCACCTACCTCTTCCCAACGCGGTCTCGCAGTGCAAAAATTATCTTCAATAACCCATTGCCGGAATGGTTCGCAAATGACAGTGGCGAGATCTTCCATACCAATATATTGGCTGGTATTGATAATATCTTGTGCCGAAGTTGCCGGCACAATGCGATCAACCATGGTGCTGCAAAACGTAACATTGTCGCGAATCCAGTTAGCCAAAGATGCATCGTATTGCTCTGCAAATTCAAGTACCACAGCGCGGGTGATGCGGCCATTATGGGAGAGATTGTCACAGCTAATCAGGCTGAATCCCGCTTGCTGGTGTTGCTTGCGCTGAGCGCAAGCCGCAACAATAAAGCCGGGCATGGTGCTGGGTGCTGTGAGATTTTTTAAATCATCTTGTATGTGTTTATTTTTTAAATCTAATGCACCTTTTTCCGAGCAATAACCTTTTTCGGTAATGGTGAGCGAAACAATTTTGGTAGAAGCTTGGGCAAGTACGGCGATAACCGCAGCAGGATTTTCCGGCGCTACCAACACTTTTTCGACGGCGGCAATAATGCGATAGGTGATAGCCGCATCGTTTTTTTCTACCACAGTGTAAAGACCATTCTGCGGTGCGAGTTGATCGCGTGCATTAGGGTTGCGCAAACTCACGGCGGTGATACGCCAGTCGCCACCGAATTTATTTAATACATCATCGGTATAAACCGCCTGATGTGCTTTGTGAAATGCCCCTATACCAATATGCACAATTCCCGAGGCGTGTTGCTCGGGATTGTAGCGTGGTAAAATAACATTTTCGGAGCAATTTTTTAGCGTTGAAAAATGTAATTTTTTCATCATTATAATTTATAGGCTGCTTTCACTAAATGGTAAGAGAGGTCAATTGCCAACTCGCAGGCTTCGTCTTCATCAATACGATGATCCGCTATCAGCTCAGCGAGAAAACCGCAGTCCATGCGGCGCGCTAGGTCATGGCGCGCAGGAATGGATAGAAATGCTCGCGTGTCATCATTAAATCCGACAGTATTATAGAAACCTGCAGTCTCAGTTGTCTGCTGACGGAATCGGCGCATGCCTTCAGGACTGTCATGAAACCACCAGGCCGGGCCGAGTTTTAAACAGGGATAGTGTCCTGCCAGTGGTGCGAGTTCCCGACTGTAATTAGTTTCATCCAGCGTAAATAAAATAATATTCAGGTGCGAGTTATTACCAAATTTACTCAGCAGCGGGCGCAAGTTATGAATATATTCTGTCGCTATAGGTAAATCTGCACCTTTATCGCGGCCAAATTTTTCAAAAATTTGTGAGTTGTGATTGCGAAAACTACCGGGATGAATTTGCATGATCAGCCCATCATCAATACTCATTGCTGCCATTTCGGTGAGCATTTGTCCGCGAAAAATTTCAGCGCTTTGCGCATCAATTTTTCCACTTAATGCTAACTGAAAAAGTTTTTCTTTTTCGCGATCGGATAAGTCTGCGGTAAACGCTGTTGGGTGACCATGATCAGTTGATGTGGCGCCATGGCGTTTAAAAAATTCACGGCGGCGATTGAGTGCGTGTAAATAACTGGAAAAATTATTAATCTCTTCCCCGGTGATTCTGCCTAATTCGATAAGGTTACCTACAAAGCCTTCGAATTCTGGATCAACTACCGGGTCAGGTCGAAATGCAGTAATCACACGACCTTTCCAATCGGAATTTTTGATAACCTGATGATGTGCCAAATCATCAAGTGGTGATTCGGTAGTCGCCAAGACTTCAATATTAAATTTTTCAAAGAGTGCACGCGGTTTAAACGCAGCGAGTTTAAGTTTTTCGTTTATGGTGTCGTAATAAAGTTCGCCAGTTTCTGTGGATAAGGTGACTTCCATTGCGAAAACATATTGAAAAACATAATCGAGCCACAGCCGTGAAGGTGTGCCGCGAAAGAGATGGTAATGATCTGCAAAGATTGACCAGACCTTGCGGGGATCAGGCTCGCCCCTATTGCCGTCGATGGTTGATTTGAGGCCAAGTGCTTCCAGACTTATACCCTGACTGTAAAGCATTCTGAAAATATAGTGATCCGGTTTGATTAATAAATCTGTCGGATTCGAAAAATTTTCATTGTAGGCAAACCAGCGCGGATCAGTGTGCCCATGAGGGCTGACAATTGGTAAATTCACCACTTGTTCATAAAGTCTGCGCGCTATTGCGCGAGTAGATTCCAGCGTGGGGAAAAGTCTGTCAGGGTGTAGTTCTAATTTCTTCGCCATGGGGCGAACTCCATCATGTGAATTGCTGGTTGATTTGGATTTAACTATTTCTATTTTGTAATGTTTCCAATGCATGCATAACGCCACGCAATTCAGCCAATCCTTTCAATCTACCCGTATAAGAATAACCGGGTTTTACATCTGTCTGTCCGGTTTCATCGCCCATTAAATGGCCGTGGTCAGGACGCATAGGTATGCAAGCATTTAATTCACCCGCGTTGGATCTGCGTTTTTCCTCGCACAAAAGTGCATTGATAAGACCCACCATATCGTTGTCGCCATCGAGATGTTCCGCTTCAAAAAATGAACCGTCTGCTTCGCGTTTTACATTGCGCAGATGCGTAAAATAAATACGTGGGCCAAACTCATTAGCCATGGCAATAAGATCATTGTCACCACGTGCACCATAGGAGCCTGCACATAACGTAAGACCATTTGCTTTGCTGGGTACAGCTTCAAGAATTGCGCGAGCATCATTTGCGGTTGAAACCACACGCGGCAAACCGAATAATGAAAATGGCGGGTCATCGGGATGAATACACATCTTGACGCCAACACTTTCTGCAACAGGAAGAATTTCACGCAGGAAGGCGAATAAATTTTCGCGCATACCTTCGGTGCCAAGATCAATAAATTGCTGGATGGCTAGCTTAATGGTTTCCCGCGTGTAGGAGCCCTGCCCGCCTGGAAGCCCGGCAATAATATTTTTTTCCAATAACTCTTTTTCTGCAGGACTCATCGCATTGAATCGTTCTTTCGCACGCGCCATAACATCCGCCGAGTAATTTTTTTCGGCGCCTTCGCGCTGCAATAAATAGACATCATAGGCAGCAAAGTCGGTCATTTCAAAACGCAAGGCATGACTTGCATTGGGCAAACGATACATCAGGTTAGTGCGGGTCCAGTCAACCACGGGCATAAAGTTATAACAAATGACTTTTATTCCCGCTTCGCCAGCATTGCGGATAGAGGCTTTATAATTATCGATATAGTGCTGAAAGTTACCCGTGCGGGTTTTAATATCATTGTGCATAGGAATGCTTTCAATGACGGACCATTCCAGACCTGCAACTTCAATAATCTGTTTGCGTGCTTGAATCTCAGCTAAAGGCCAGGCATCTCCCGTGGCAATTTCATGTAGCGAAGTAACAATACCGGTTGCTCCTGCCTGAATAATTTTTTCTAAAGAAATGGTGTCGTTTGGACCAAACCATCGCCAAGTCTCTTTCATTACTGAGCTCCACATGTACAAAAAGAAGTAAAACCACCGCAGTCGCCTGAGCGGCTGAATCGACCCGGAAAGGTTATGAGCAAATCCAAACTAATTTGGCCTTACCACTATGCCAATTAAACGGTAATAACGGGCGAATATCAAGTTTTTAAATGACAATAAATTGATAAGCCTTAAAAATATCCTGAAAAAATACCGCGATAAACACTTCCAATATCCTATAAACAACTAATTTGTCTCATTTCTTAATGGAAGTTTTACAGAGATTCTAATTTGGTATGGTTGCCTTACCAATTTTCATAGTGTATGTTAATTGTTTCTTATAATCGATAAATAAACAATATACTCCAACGGCTGTTTTACTTCCCGACTGATTCGGGCGCCGTGGATTCAGGTGCTGTGAATTTCACAAACGCAGTAAAATTCACAGCGCAGCGAATCAACAAATCAGTTATACATTCCTATAAAAATATTTTCAGAGAAGCCTAGTGAACAATATCAATAAAGTCATAGGAACCTACAGGTGGACTATTTGTTCGCTACTATTCTTTGCCACCACCGTCAATTATCTGGATAGAGCAGTTATCGCACTCTTGAAACCCTATATTGCCACGGCGTTTCAGTGGACTGCGGTCGAAGAGATCCAGAATTACACCAATATCGAAATTGCCTTCAAATTGTCCTATTCATTCGGGATGTTTTTTGCGGGGCGTTTTATCGATAAGGTGGGCACCAAAATGGGTTATGCCCTCGCAACTTGTTTGTGGAGTGTTGCTGCAGTTGCCCACGGTTTTGCGACCGGCACGGCTAGCCTCGCTCTGGCGCGTGTATTTTTAGGCGTTACTGAAGCGGGTAATTTCCCTGCAGCAATTAAAGTGACTGCTGAATGGTTCCCCAAAAAAGAGCGCGCCCTGGCCACCGGCATTTTTAATTCCGGCTCTAATATAGGCGCAATTATCGCACCGCTTTCCGTACCTTTTATCGCCGAGGCTTGGGGCTGGCAGTGGGCATTTGTGTTGACCGGTGCTATTGGTTTTTTCTGGCTGATTTTATGGTTTATCTACTATGAAGTTCCCGCCAAACAACAACGCCTGTCTCAAACTGAATTTGATTACATTCACAGTGATCCGGATGAACAAAAAATAAATGGCTTATCTGCAAGCCTTTCCTGGTCCAGTTTGTTAAAGCTGAAGCAGACCTGGGCATTTTCTCTCGGCAAATTTTTAACGGACCCGATTTGGTGGTTTTATTTATTTTGGTTACCAGATTTTTTAAATCATCAATATCATCTTTCCGGCAAGGGTGTCGCCTTGCCCACCGCTTTGGTTTATATCTTCGCGAGTGTAGGAAGTATTTTTGGTGGTTGGTTACCTATGCAATTCATCAATAATAACTGGTCAGTTTTTTCTGCGCGTAGAACCAGTATGTTGATATACGCCCTCTGTGTAACGCCGATTGTATTTGCGCAGATACTTGGCGATATCAATATGTGGCTGGCGGTAATGGTGATTGGTTTAGCCGCCGCTGCACATCAGGCATGGAGTGCTAATATCTACACTTCAGTCAGCGATGTATTTCCCAAACAAGCGACAGCATCGGTAGTTGGTATTGGCAGTATGTTTGGTGGACTGGGTTCTATCGCCCTATCTCTATTAGTGCAAAAGCAGCTATTTGTTCATTATGAAAAACTGGGAGATATTCAGGCGGCTTATCACATTATGTTTTTCATTTGTGGCGGTTCATATTTGTTGGCCTGGTGCCTGATGTGGTTTTTAATAAAATCACCCAGGTAAAATTTTATTTCTATTCCGGCTGCTCTGCCAATAGCCGAATTGTTATTTGGGCGGGGGTCGTAGATGCAAACGAATTTCTTCAATATTCACGATGCAATTTTATTATTAACTGCTTTAGAATGCTTCTTTTTAGCGATTCTGATGCGCGTTTTACCCGCAAAACATGTCCAATCTCACCGAATTCTAACGGTGTTTTTTTTGGTTATTACGGTCAATTTGATTTGTATCGTTATGGTATGGAATGAGAAGTTGATCGATGCCGAGTTCAATAAAGCGTCTCTGGTCCTTTCGCTGCTAGTCACCAGCATATTGCTGAAGGGCCCCTTTTTATATTTTTATTTAAAGTCACTTTCCTCCAGGCTTGATCTTTCGCTTTGGAAAAACTATAGCCATTTTTTTCCGGCTTTATTGGCGATTATTATTGTTAATGTATTTGATATTAATAGCTTGGATTGGCGGCAAAAAACATCCGCGTTAGGCATCGAAAAAATAGCCGTTGCTTTGGTTTGGTTTATGACCAAGATATTACCTTTTATCTATGTGCTGGCCAGTATTTTTGCGGAAATTAAATTGCGCAAAAATTTGCAACACTTGTATTCAAGTATTTCTGTTACGGAATTAAAATTGGCGGATATCATTTTATTTGGCTTTTCCCTGCATTCATTGTGGTCGTTGACAGGTTACCTATTTGAGCCGTATTTTGGCCCTTCTATTCGCGATTCTATAGGAATATTCAATAATTATTTAACCGTTATTCTGGTTAATGGTCTTTTCATATTCGGCTTAATGAATAATCGGCAAATCATTAGTGATTTTGTTATTGACCAAAATGAAATTATTAAATCTTTATCTGAAGCCGATTTTGCACCAAAAATTGCTGCTATCGAAAAGGGAATACAGGAAGAAAAATTATTTTTGGAGGCGAATATTAATCTGGAGCGGTTTGCGGAAAAAATTGGTTTAAAGCCGCGCGATGCATCGATTGTCATTAACAGCCACTATCGATTTACTTTTTCAGAATTTGTAAATCATTATCGCATTGCAGAGGCAAAACGTTTGTTGGCGTTACCTGATTATGATGGAACTATTCAGGGCGTGATTGATAAATCCGGATTCAATAGTTCTTCCGCATTCCACCGTTTTTTTAAACGCATGGTGGGTATTACACCTACGGAATTTCGTAAACAAGCCATGAGTCTGAAGAAAATGAAAAGTTAATATATTATCTCCGGAATTTTACTGTGGAAAAAAACGATAGCTCTATTGCAGAGCTGTCGCAAAATATTAATTAACCAGATTGCCGTAAATTTTCAATGCGTAGATCCAATAGCCTCAGTTATTCCCCTTGCTGTGATAAAAAGGGCTATGACACAAGTGCCATTGCACATAGCCAAAAGCCATGCAAAGAAAAGAAATAGGCCGCAACACTAAGTTGCGGCCTATTTAGTTAAAAGGATCCGCGAATACCAACCATAAAGGTGCGACCATTGTATTTAGCTGCGTCTTTACGGGATTCGCCAGAACCGAATTTGCCTTCTGGGTTCTCGAAATAATCGTAAGTCAGAGCGTTATTGAGATTCAACGCGTCTATACGCACTTCAAGATAATCTGTAATTTTGTAGCCAAAGGTGGCGTCCAAAAAGCCGTCACTGGAGTGCCAGCGCTCTAAATCATTGGTGGATTGGCCTACATCGATAATTTTTTTATCTTTGTAACTATAAGACAATCTCAACGATAAAGACCCTTTTTCATAGAATCCCGTTAGGCTGTAGCCATTTTTAGGAATAGTCCACACTTTGAATTTCTGACCGGCAAGCGAAGTCCATTCTTCGCCATCAGTGTTCACGCGGGTATAACTGGCCAATGCTCCCAAACCGTCAAAAGGAGCCGGTAGAGAAGTAAAGTTTTGTTGATAGGCAAACTCCAAACCAGATAGCTTTTGCTTACCCCCGTTATAACGTGTGGTTAATGTGATGGGTAAATCTGGCGGAACCTTACCTGTCACGGGGTCATTGAAGATGGGACCCAGTGCTGTGTCAGGTAGACCCAATGAACTAAAGGGAACCAGATGCGGTGGTGTAGACAAGGTTTTGTCGTTGATGGTTTTCCAGAAAGCACCCGCAGACAGTATCGCCCCTTGTTCAAAATACCATTCTGCCGTCAAATCAGATTGATCTGAAAGTTGTGGCTTAAGGTTGGCGTTACCAGATTTTGCGACTGGGTTGAAAGGATCAGGAATGACGGTATTCGCTGCGATGTCTATAAGGCCTGCACGAGAGATGGCTTTGCCCCAAGAGGCGCGCACTACCACGTCTTGAACAAGATCATAAGCGAGATTAATCGAAGGCAGCACATTGCTGTAAGTACCTTCTTTATGATTAGGTACATAGCTACCACCGTTGAGTGTGTAGTTATCGATGAGTGTGGTGGTATCGGAATAACGTACACCTATATCGGCTTTTAACTCGCGATTAAACACATCTCCGTGCAGCTCCGTTTTCACAAAGAGCGAGCCAACGTCTTCTTCCGCCTGAAATGAGGCATTGTAATCCAGCGGTGCAGCAGCATTGGCGCGGTCGGGCTGCAGGAAGCTTTCTATCCAGGAACGCGAAAAACTAGACCATTGTTTTGGAAAGCCAGCACCTGCACCTTTAGCGTAGGGTTCAATCGGCATGGTGTGTTGCATATTGGCCAGAATATCGGCCGCGGTCATGGCGTTAAAGGTTGAACCATTAGCCAGTGTTTGGGTTTTGCCAATAGTGGTGCCGTTACGCTTGCGCATGGTTTTGGTGGATTCAACATAATTCAAACCCGTTTTTAATACGCCTGACCAATTGCCCAAGTTGTAGTCCCAATCCAAGGAGAGCTTAAGGGCATCATCCTTGTCGTTTTCGTTGTTTATACCAAAGTTAATATCCGGCTTGATATTCCAACTGGCTGGATTGGTAAAATCGGTGGGTGAGCTTAGGGTTGGGTAAACCGTATCTTTGGAGTAATCAATGGTGGAGGTGATGTTCTTAGCCTGCACAAATATACGGTTTGGGCTGTACTCAGCTTCACTTTTTGAGCTGGTGACTTGACCGTGTAATTTGAGGGTGTCGGTCAACTCATAGTCAGCGCGCAAATTGATGTTGTGGTATTTGGTTTCGCTGTCGTAAAGATAGCTTTCACTAAAGTAGTTGGCGTTGCCGAAAGTACCGTTCAAATTGTTGTTCTTATCAATGAACACATTCTGTGGAATCATTCCTGGCGTACTACCTATTCCTGAATTGCGAATGGCTACGCCGAAGGTGTTTTCATCTCTCGAATCGGTCAAATCGGAAAAAAGAGTATCCAAACTCACGTTAAGGCTATCGCCTTTATACTGCAAGGAAACCACTTCAGCATTGCGTTTACGATCATTTGTAGAGGCATAAGCACGGGCAAATCGCGGCAAAAAGGCGCTGTCAATTTGAGCTTGCGTATAAGAACCAAGGTTCGCCGTTGGGTCGGTATAATTTAACTTGAATGCAAATGGCCCCAGAGCTTTGGGTGTTGCTCCACCTAGAGCTGAAGTGTTAAAGCTGCCGGTAGATTCAAATCCCGAGCGGGTATTGACGTTATTGGCAGCGGCCAAACCGATCAAAGCGCCAAAATTCCCCCAGGTATTGCTGTAGAGAAAAGAAGCCCGTGGGCTAGTTTTTTCTGAAGAGTCGTTATAGGTGCCGTAAGCCGAGTAGCGAATTTGTTGGCTGGGGTTGTCGAACGGGCGCGGCGTTTGTAGATCTACCACGCCGCCGATACCACCTTCATTAAGCTCAGCTAGAGGTGTTTTGTAAATGTTAACGGCACCAAACAAATCCGACGGAAATACGTCGTAGTTAAAGTCCCGCGTAGAACCGCCCACGTTACCAGACGAGGTGGTATGCGCTGGCGCACCGTTAATGGTGGTGACTTGATACTCAGAACCCAAGCCGCGAATACTAATGCGGTTGCCTTCGTTGCTGGCGCCATCGCGCGACAAATAAACTCCGGGAATACGTTGTAGCGCTTCAGCGACGTTAGATTCGGGGAACTTGCCGATATCTTCCGCCACAATAGCGTCAACCACGCCGGTAGATTCGCGCTTGATATTCAGTGATTTTTCCAAGCTGGCACGCATACCTGTTATAACGACCTCCTCCACCGAGTCTTTTGGTGGTTCGGTGGAGCTTGTTTGGCCCATAGCGTAGCTGGCGGTTATTGATGCGATGGCTACCGAGATACTCAGCCTATTTCGTATAAAGTTTTGTATTTTCATAATTGTCCCCATTATTTTTTATATTGAACGCAAGGCTTGGCTCTAGTGACGGCTTTTTCTTGCTCTATGAACAACTGATCAGGTTTCATAAAGAATAAATACTGATCTTCAAAGTCTTTCTATGTCTTGGATTGTTGAGTTAGGCTTGGGCTGCCGGGACTTAGGTCTGTTAATCGCAAATGCGCATTAAAGAGCCGGTCACCATTCTGCCTGTCGGCAAGGTGGCCTTACCACCCGACCGAATTTTGTGCTGATCCTTACCTTTTGTCAACAGCAAACTGGCACATTAAATCAATGACTAAATCGCCTCCCTGGACAGGCATTCGTTGGCTGCAATAGGTTTTTGCAAGGAAAATTGGCGCACAGTCGCGAATGTTTTGGATTGAGTTGATCGATTAAATTAGGCGCGAGAAAACTGAGCCGTTGTGTGTGCGGGGAATCTTGCGGCATAGATAGGTTGGGCGCTGTCGTTATCGCCTGATAGTGAGCTTACAAGGCGCGCATTAACCATGGCATTTGAAGCGAGAGGAAAACCAAAAGGCGTTATGTTTCATTCAGATCAAGACTGTCACTACACAAGCCGAAACTTTCGCCAGTTGTTGTGGCGCTATCGAATCGATCAGAGCATGAGTCGTCGCGGCAACTGCTGGGACAATGCGCCAATGGAAAGATTCTTTAGAAGTTTAAAAACGGAATGGGTGCCGATATTTGGCTATCGAAATTTTAAGGAAGCAGAATTTTTAATAACGGATTATGTGTTGGGTTACTACAGCCAAACAAGGCCGCATCGCCATAACCACGGCTTATCTCCGGTAATGGCAGAGCGACTTTATGTCAGTAACTCTTAAATTGTGGCCAAATTTACTTGACCACTACAAAAAATAAATCAATGGCCACCGCAAGATTTCTCATATAAATAAAAATTTCGGGAAGAATAAACTTTTTATTTATTTATCATTTAGTACTCATACGTTTCATTTGTGTAACGTACGTTAACGCACGGATATTTAAAAAATATTTATGCAAGCTCCATCTTCCTGCCCAGAGCAGATTTTTATCTAACGTAAATATACATCCTCTTTTCCAATAATTAATTGCTATCGAATGTATTTATCTTCTCATTATTTTATATTCTAATATAGGAAATTATATGCCGAACCGAAAAAAAACAGCTAACAAGATTAATGGCGCAGGCTCCATATTGAGCACTGTATCCGGTCCATCTACAGATGTGCCGCCAAATAGTTTGGGAGCCTCCGACCCCGTAAAAGATCGACTATTGGAAAAGACAGTAGCGGGTCTCAACTTATCCGCTGATCGAACCGGTAATGAAAATAAAGCAGATGAGTATGGCGAGGAATCTCGCGTACCACCACAAGGCGAAACTTATAAACCTTCATCCTCTGCCGCTACACCAAGTACCTCATCCGAAATTTCTGCATCACATAAAGTGGGTGATGGCACACTCAATCTTGGCGCAAATCCTACGGTAGAATCACTCGACCGCGTACGTGTCGATAGCAGTGCACAAGTGTTGACCACCAATCAAGGTGTGCCAATTGCAGATAATCAGAACTCATTAAAGATTGGTTTACGCGGCCCTACGGCGTTGGAAGATTTCATTCTTCGCGAAAAGATTACGCATTTCGATCACGAACGAATTCCAGAACGTGTGGTTCATGCACGAGGCTCAGCGGCTCATGGTTACTTTGAAGCCTATGAATCATTAAGTAATTTAACGCGCGCGACCGTCTTTGCAGAAGCAGGTAAACGTACTCCGGTGTTTGTACGATTCTCCACAGTTGCGGGCGAGCGCGGTTCCGCCGACACAGTACGCGACGTGCGAGGCTTTGCCGTTAAATTCTATAGCGATGCCGGCAATTGGGATTTAGTCGGGAATAACATTCCCGTATTTTTTATTCAGGACGCAATGAAGTTTCCCGATCTCGTGCATGCCGTAAAAGCCGAGCCTCATCACGCTATGCCACAAGCATCAAGCGCGCACGATACCTATTGGGATTTTGTATCGCTGATGCCTGAGTCGACACATATGCTGCTCTGGCAAATGTCAGATCGTGCCATTCCTCGCAGTTATCGCACCATGCAAGGTTTTGGGGTTCACACCTTTCGGCTCGTAAATGACAAAGGCGAATCCGTATTCTGTAAATTCCATTGGACGCCACTGGCAGGAACGCATTCACTGGTATGGGATGAAGCTGCCAAAATTATTGGCGCCGATCCAGATTTTCATCGTCGCGATTTGTGGGAGGCTATCGAAGTAGGCGCATTTCCTGAATGGGAATTGGGAATACAGGTATTCACTGAAAAAGAAGCCGAATTATTTTCATTTGATGTACTGGATCCTACGAAATTAGTGCCGGAAGAACTGGTACCTATCCTGCCCGTTGGCAAAATGACTCTCAACCGAAATCCCGATAACTTCTTTGCTGAAACAGAACAAGTCGCCTTCTGCACTGCCCATATCATTCCCGGCATCGATTTTAGTAATGATCCATTATTACAAGGCCGCATCCATTCTTATGTGGATACACAAATCAGTCGTCTTGGCGGCGCCAATTTTCACGAAATTCCAATAAACTCACCCATATGCCCGGTTCATAATAACCAGCGTGATGGCATGCATCGTCAAGCGATTCATCGTGGACGTGTGAGTTATGAGCCCAACTCTCTGGCCGGTGGTTGTCCATTCCAGGCAGGAACATCAGGTTACACTAGCTTCCCCCAACCCATTGCTGAAGACAAAGTTCGCGGGAAACCGGAATTGTTTTCTGATCACTACTCTCAAGCTCGCCTGTTTTGGCTTAGTCAATCGCCAATAGAACAATCACATATTATCGCTGCATTCCGGTTTGAACTTACACGTGTGCAGGTTCCGGCCATTCGTAAACGCGTGGTGTCTTTACTGGTGAATGTTAACTCAGTACTTGCTCAAGGCGTTGCTAATGGATTGGGCATTGATCTTCCGCCAGCTATGCCTCTGGCCTCGAATCTCCCTATCCCCGAGTATGAAACATCCCCAGCGCTCTCGCTATTTTGTCGCCCTGGCCGGACAGGAATTACAACACGTAAGATTGCAATTTTAGTTGCTAATGGTGTTAATGCAGCCGATATAAATTCGCTCTACTCCGACTTATTAAACGAAGGCGCTGTTCCGCGTCTTGTCGGTGTTCAACTTGGAAAAATTATCGCCGACGATAAAACGGTGTTAGAAGTGGAAATCTCGCTAGAAGCGGGTCCTTCAGTGTTGTACGACGCAGTCATTATTCCTGATGGTAAATCGCATGTAAAAGTGCTATTGAAAGATGCGCATTCTCGCGATTTTGTTCGTGAACAATATCGCCACTGCAAGCCAATTTTAACACTAGGCTCCGGAATTGATTTACTGGCAAAAGCGGATGTTCCAACAACTTTACCGGATGGCGCTATTGACCCAAGTTTAATTATGGCCGAAAGCGCACAATTGAAGAACGCGCTAACCTTATTTAAAATAGCGCTGGCGGGTCATCGTTCCTTCTCGCGTGAAATGGATCCCCCGAAAGTTTGATATAAAGTTTGCTGTGAAAAAATACCCACGAGCTGTGGGTATTTTTATGAAATAGTTACGATTTCACGTAGTCTCTTTTACAAAAAAATTCAGGCAGCTTAATAAAAATAAGTTTTGAGTTAAATTCAAAAGCTAAATACCCCATAATGACTTGTATTACTATGGGGTATTTAGCCTGGGTTATGTTGATTTAATTTTCAGGGTGCGCCTGAGAAAGTCGGCGAACGGCCTTCTATAGTAAATTCGACAATGCATGCAGCAATAGTTACTTTTTCGGGCTTTTCTCGCGTGCGTTACCATGCCCGCTTTTCACATTGCTTGCCTTACCAGACTCCGTTTTACTTTTACTGGAATCACTTTTGCTATCAGATTTCTTACTTTTATCTTCTGGATGTTGGCTCATATAAAATCCTCAAATTGAGTAGAATTAAAATAAATTTAAAACTAGCGGGCAGAACGTCGACGAAACAAATTAACAATCGCAAGTAAGATTATTGCACCTAAAAACGATACAAGTAAACCCGAAACACTAAAATCATTGCCATTAATTGTGCCTGCACCAAACAGCGGCGATAAAAAGAGACCGCCTAAAAACGCACCAACGATTCCAACAATAATATTTAAAAATATACCTTGTTGAGCGTTTGTTTTCATAACAATACTTGCTAACCAGCCGATAATTCCACCGACGATAATCCAACTTAAAAAGCTCATAGTATGTTCTCCAAAGGTAATTGGGCTATCTGCAAAATCGCATTAATTAAATATTAAGAAATTTACGTTTGGTTTGCGGTGTGTTAACTAACATTGGATTTAAATATTTTCAGTCACCAGCAACCAGCAAATGTAACTATTGCGTATTGCGCTTAATTTGTTTGTTTTACATTTAACTGAAACTGCTCAATTCAAATTGTTCTGATTAGGAAATTTATCTTTTACGCTGAAGGTTCAACTTCAATTTGATCGATAAGTTTCGCTACCAAAGCTGTCCAACCTGTCTGGTGACTTGCGCCAAGCCCTTCCCCTGTATCCGGATTAAAGTATTCATGAAACAATAATAGGTCGTGCCAGGTGGCATCATCCGAATAGACAGTATGGCGGTGAATAGGACGCTTATTTTCGTTCTCTAAAAACATGGATATGAGTCGTTGAGAAATGTCTTGTGCCACTTGCCATAGGTTTAAATTGTGCGAGCTACCTGTTGGATCATTTATTTTAAAATCATTGCCCAAAGCATAGTGATATTTTTGTAGCGCCTCAATGATGAGATAATTCATGGGAAACCAGATTGGGCCGCGCCAGTTAGAGTTGCCACCAAAAATTTTGGTTTTTGATTCACCTGGCTCGTAGGTAATCACATGCTCTTCACCTTGAACTGCAAAGTGAACAGAATGCTCTCTGTGCGCCGCCGATAAACTACGAATGCCCCGCTCCGCCAGAAATTCACCAGGATCGAGCAAGCGAGAGAGAACGCGAGTTAAACGCTTGGGCGGTATAAGGCTTACATAATGACGACCAACGGGTGTTTCGGTACCAAAAGAAGTCAGATCGCGAATCATTTCCGGACGATGAGCCTGGAACCAACGATAACGTTCAAGTACTTTCGGCATGATTCTGAGATCGTCTTTTTCAAACACTGCGATAGCAAAGAGAGGGACTAAACCCGAGACTGAACGCACACGAACTGGATAACGCCGCCCGTTTTTTTCGCGAACCCAGTCGTAATAATAACCGTCCTGTTCGTCCCAAAGTCCATTCTGATTTGCAGCTGAGGCGATAACGAAAAAATGGTCGAGAAATTTACAGGCGACATCTTCGTACACGGGACGTGCGCGCGTTAGTTCAATAGCAATTCCCAACATCGAAAGGCAATACGCAGCCATCCAGCTAGTCCCATCTGCTTGCTCTAAAATCATTCCGTCTGGCATCGGCTTGTTTCGATCGAAGACGCCAATATTGTCTAGCCCGAGAAAGCCACCCTCAAAAAGATTGTTCGCTTCGTCGTCTTTGCGATTGACCCACCAGGTAAAATTTAACAAAAGTTTTTGGAAAACTTTTTCCAGGAAATCGTAATCACCTGTTCCGGTAGTGCGCCTCTCTATAGCAAAAACTCGATGCGCAGCCCATGCATGAAGCGGCGGATTAACATCACCAAAAGCCCACTCATAGGCAGGCAATTGCCCGTTTGGATGAACCGCCCTCTCTTGCATTAAAAGAAGAAGTTGGCTCTTGGCAAACCAAGGATCAATAAGGCTGTAAGAAATTGTATGGAAGGCAAGATCCCAGGCTGCAAACCAGGGATATTCCCATTTGTCAGGCATCAGAAATATATCGTTGAGGGCTATATGTTTCCATTTGGTGTTTCTATCTCGCCCAGCGGGAACTACTTGCAAAGCGGTGCCCTCTACCCATTGCATTACGTCGAATCGATAGAATTGTTTCGACCATATTTGCCCCGCAAAAGCCTGGCGTTGAACGTGACGCAATGCTGCATCAGTCGAACGCTGAACCGCATTGTAAAACTCATCGGCTTCTAATTTTCGCATCGCGAAAACTTCATCGAACGACCCGGTGAATGGAGGTACGCTATGAGGAAGAAGGCTCAGGTTTACAGTCACTGTTTGCCCTGCGGGAATCATTAGATTTACCGAAGCGCCAACCTTGCTACCCAATTTTTCCGGATTGACTGCATCCTTTTCGTTGTGAATGATGTAACGATGGAAAGCATCTTTTACGTAAGCGGTTCGGTTCGGCGTGCCGTAAATCTTTTGTGTATTGGTTTCGTTCTCAGTGAAAAGTAATTCTGGTACGTGTGAGTGAATGCGAAGAACGTAATCATGTAAACCAGGAACGCAAAGCTGTGCCGCATTTTCGTCAATTTGATTGAAGTGCGCACGCGAGCGACCTACTTGCCAATCCCAGCGATTACGTGCGGTCACTTGTGGCATAACGGTAAGAGGCGCATCGTCTGGCCCGCGGTTGGTGACAGTAACTCGCATTAAGGTTTCGTCTGGCGAAAGTTTTACGTATTCAACGACGACATCAAAATAGCGCTTTTCATCGAACAAACCGGTATCGAGAAGTTCATACTCTCGCTGGTCCTGGCCTACCTCGTTTTTTTGAATCAAGTCTTCGTAAGGGTAAGCACCCTGGACATATTTGTAGAGGAACTTCAAATAAGCATGCGATGGAAGTGCGTCCAGATAGTAGTAAAGCTCTTTAACATCTTCTCCATGGTTACCTTCTTCATTGGTAAGACCGAAAAGCCGCTCTTTTAAAATGGGATCTTTACCATTCCAAAGGGCGAGGCTCAGGTTTAAGAGTCCAAATTGATCGCAGTAGCCCGCAATTCCATCTTCCCCCCAGCGATAGGCGCGAGCGCGCGCTTGGTCATGGGGAAAGTAATTCCACGCATTGCCATCTTGCGAGTAATCCTCACGCACCGTGCCCCACTGCCGCTCACTAACATATGGACCCCATTTATCCCACGAGCGCCCTTCTTCATTTAGCCTTGCGTGTTCTTTGGTCATGACATTAGCCGCCGGTTGAAAAACTTTCGAAGGTACACATGCCACCATCAATAAAGATCGTTGACCCAACCACATAATCGCTCGCGTCCGAACTCAGCCAGACGGCAGCACGGCCAATGTCATCCGGGATACCTACACGGTCATAGGGAATAAGCTTCAATAAAGAAGCTTCGGCTTCGGGAGTTTCCCAGGCCTGATGATTGATGGGAGTCGCGATTGCGCCTGGCGCAATCGCATTAACGCGAATTTTCTCGGGGCTTACTTCTTGGGCTAAAGATTGCATAAATAACATCAATCCCCCCTTCGACGCAGCGTAATTTGTATGCTTAGCCCATGGAATCAACTGATGAACCGAACTCATGCAAACAATCTTCCCTAGCGCTCGACTAGTGCTGCGTATTCCCCGCCGACGGTATTCAAGAACTGCTTCTTTGGCGCAAAGGAATTGACCTTTAAGATTTACATTCATCACCAGGTCCCATTGCGCGAGGGTCATATCCCCGATGAAAGCATCGCGTTGGAGCCCGGCATTGGCGACCAAAATATCCAGCGTACCGTGGTCGTTGCGAATTTGATCGAACATGGTCTTTACTTGGCTTTCGTTGCTAACATCGGCAAACGCCATAGTGGCCTGCCCGCCCGATTGATTAATCTGATCAACAATAACTTGTGCAGCTTCAGGATCGGCAACATAGTTGACCACCACTGCCGCACCTGCGGCGGCGAGATGCCGGACGCAACCTTCGCCAATACCGGAGTTAGCACCAGTGACCAAGGCAACCTGCCCTTTTAAGGGTTGATGAGAATATTCGGCAAGCAGTTCTTTCTGGGTTTCAAGAGTGTATTGGATCAATTGCATGTTCAAACTCCTTGCTAATAAAGGGCACATTCGGACGGCAGAGTATACACACCCTTAGCGCTTACACGTCTTTAATCGCCGTCACATATTGGTTGTAATTATTAGAAGTTTTATAGAACTCATCTACTTCTCGGCATGTTCTCAGCATAAAATTTTATTCATAATACACAGTGAAAAAATTTAAACAAATAGAAGTAAAATTGAGCCCGGCGTACTGTTGATTCATTAGTTGTCTTTTAAATGTTTCAGTAACCTTGCTTTGAGTGCAGGTGGGATATTTTTAATAGTAAGACTGTCGCTACCTGCATCATACACAATTTCGTTACCAAGACAGGCTGACGCAAAGCTCATGCTCAGTGAGTCGTTGCGACCACTAATGCGAATATAATTGCGTAGTTGACTTGAATCAGGAATAAATTCACTTTTCATTGCTGTTGCTTTAGTTTCAACAAATCGGGAAAAATGATCTGGCTCATAACTTTTAATGTCTTGCGATAGACTATTTGATAGTTCGCTAATAATTACTGGCTTGCCTGTCTTTTTTTGTTCCAGACAATAATCAACGACTTTTGTGCGCGTTCTCTTAGCTGTGGTGTCATCCAATGTTTGACTGAAATGTTCGACAGTTTGTAAAAAATCATTCGTATCACTTTTAATATCGTGTTTATCGCTAAAACCAATAAAGCGAGTAAAAGCATCAGACACTTCTTTGTCTCCACGTGCGCGTAATAGCGCAACATAGGTCAATGAGTTGTCTTGATCCCAGTCGAGCAAATTAATTTTTGCTGCGAGCGAGAAGCCGCTACTGTCTAAATAGTATGAATCAGAAAGTATAATGTCAGCATCAAAATATATACCATTCATTGGCTCTACAACAACAACATACAAAAACTCGCCAGCTTCAATTTTTTCCAGAATAAAAAATACATAAGCATCCAACACGCTTTCGCTTTTTTCGAGCTCAAATTTAAAGTGGTTTAATGCTTTTTAGTTCGTAGGCTAATTCATCTAATTTACCATTTACTTCAAATGCGTCTGTGCGAACTTGAGTTGTTGTGCCGGCCGTAGGGGTGGTGCGTGTAATACGATGAGCAATAATTAACGAAAAGGCCATAATAGGATCGTTCTTGTATTTTTATGATATGAGTGAGTGATAATTTTAACATGCAGATTAGGTTAACGGAGATAAATCAGGAATATCGTGAGCTTGGGATGTTAGATATCAAGCGACGGCAATTGAATTAGGAGAGTTGCAACCAATATGGTTATATAAAATTCCATCTAAAAATATTCAAAAAATTATTTAAAGGGACCGTGACGCTGAACATCTAACACACGCCGAAGAAGTAAAAGCCGAGTTTCAGCTTCAAGTAAATCATTTGAAAAACTAACGCCGCCATAACCATCAACATTATTTCTTAAATTTTCAATAATGGATAAAAGACGCCTTTCTTCTACCACTAAGGATTCAATATATTCTTCTTTTTCGGTCGACATAAACAAATCCCTGGGTAGATTAAACAAGTTTAATATATAGCACCTTTAACAAAAAGCGCCACCTCTACCCATGCATTATCTCTCTTCTTCTCAATGTAACCAGTCAGTGTAACCAGACTCGCATCAATGACAGTAACTGAACCACATCCACTGGCTTGGTGATGTAGTCCGAAGCTCCTGCGGCGATACATTTGTCTCTATCGCCTTTCATCGCCTTGGCTGTGAGGGTGATAATTGGCAAGCTTTTGAAGCGGGCAATATTGCGGATCGCACGCATAGTGTCGTAACCATCCATCTCTGGCATCATAATGTCCATCAGAACAATTTCGATGGAGGGATCTTTTTCCAATATCTCTATTCCACTACGTCCATTTTCAGCAAACGACACATTCATTTTCTGGCGTTCAAGTACTGAACTTAACGCAAAAATATTGCGTAGATCATCGTCAACAATCAACACACTGCGCCCCGAAAGGCCACCATCAGCCGCTTGCATTTCATCCAGCATTCTTCGTTGTGGCTCTGGCATGCTGGCATGTGCGCGATGAAGGAATAAGGAGGTTTCATTGAGCAGGCGTTCAGGTGAACGTGCATCTTTAATGACAACTGTTTTGCCAATACGTTTTAACTTGGTAATCTGCTCGTGACTGAGATCCTTAGCGGTGTAGACCACTACAGGTACATCTCGAAGAGTGTTGTCATTGCTCATTGCGTCCAGTACGTCAAAACCATTCATATCCGGCAAGGTAAGGTCAAGAACCACGCAATCAAAGGTATTTTTTGCCAAGGCTTCGAGTGCTTCTTTACCGCTTGCGACCGCGACAATTTGCACGTCAGATGCCCCAATTAATTCGACGATGTTATCGCGTTGTACTTGATCATCCTCTACCACTAACATACTACGTTTGCCACGAACCAGGTAGCGCTGGACTCGAAGGAATTCGTGTTGTATACGTTCGTTATTGATCGGTTCCGCCAGATATGAAATAGCACCAAGATCGAGGCAGCGTTCTCGCTCCTGCTCCTGCAACACGGATTCTGCTACTGGCACACTGGAGATGATATGAATTGGAATATGGCGCGTAGCAGGATCGCGCTTCAAACGTTCAAGGATGGTAAAGCCATCAATATCAGTCAGCTGTAGATTAAGCATGATGGCCGAGGGAAGATAATCACGCGCGAGCGTCAGCACGGCATCACCTGTGAAGGTGACTATACCTTTAAAGTTTTGCTCACGCGCAGCATTCAAGAGTAGCTTGGCGCGATCCTGATCGTGGTCAACAATCAAGATAGCTGGATCACCTTCAGACATGAGCGCCCTGTCATCAAAACTTTGATCAGCCTGCAGCTCAATCTGCGCAACAGCGGTTTTTTGCGCAAGGCTATACCCTACTTCCGCCGCCGTTTGCATAGATGTCGACCGGTTGTAAATCACGTTCGGAGGCAGGGCTGGCATGTATAGGCTATTTGAATGGTTGAACACATCGCCGCTGGTAATACCACGATTGTAAGGTAGGAACAGAGTGAAGGTACTACCTGCATCAACCTCACTTTCCACACGAATTTCACCGCCCAGCAAGCGCGCCAATTCGCGGCTAATGGATAGCCCAAGACCAGTACCACCATAGCGGCGTGCAGTACTACCGTCAGCTTGTTGGAACGCTTCAAAAATTAACTGCAGTTTGTCAGTGGGTATGCCTACGCCGGAGTCGGTAACCGAAAATGCGAGCACCGCATCCGCCTGCGACAAAGTAGGATGGTCTACTGTCCACCCTCTATCCACCAAGCCGATATGCAGAATAACTTGTCCGCGCGTTGTAAATTTAAATGCATTCGACAGCAGGTTTTTCAAAATTTGTTGCAGACGGGTTGTATCGGTCATCATTGCTGCAGGCAAGGAGTCGCCAAGTTCGATTGAGAACTCGAGCTGTTTCGCCTCGGCCATATGGCGGAAAGTACGCTCCACATAGTTGCGGATTGTCATGAAGCGATACTCGCTGACTTCCAGAGTCACCGTGCCTGATTCAATCTTCGACAAGTCGAGAATATCGTTAATCAGCGTTAACAAATCACTACCAGAGCCATGAATGGTTTTTGCAAATTCAACTTGCTTGTCAGACAAGTTGCCGCCAGGGTTATCACCTAATTGCTGCGCCAGAATCAGCAAGCTGTTCAGCGGCGTACGCAATTCGTGCGACATATTGGCGAGGAACTCCGACTTATACTTGGACGAAAGCGCAAGCTGGCTGGCCTTCTCTTCCAATGCAAGTTTCGCCTGCTCCACCTCGGTATTTTTGCGTTCCACTTCGATATTTTGATCTGACAACAAGCGCGCTTTTTCCGCTAGCTCCTGGTTAGTTTGTTGCAGTTCTTGCGCGAGCGATTGGGATTGCGTCAACAGACTTTCGGTACGGCTGTTGGCCTCAATCGTGTTCAAAACTGCGCCGATGGATTCCATCAACTGATCGAGGAAGGAAAGATGCGTTTCCGTAAAACGATCAAGCGAGGCAATCTCAATAACCGCCTTCACTTCCTGCTCAAACAGAATGGGTAACACCACAATATTATTGGGCGAGGCCGCGCCCAAGCCTGATGAAACCTGAATGTAATCACTGGGAACATCGGTGAGCCAAATACGTAATTTCTCGAGTGCGCACTGTCCAACCAAGCCTTCTCCGGGCAAGAAAGATGTGGGTAATTTGCGGCTGGATTTGTAGCCGTAACTGGCAATCATCCGCAGGCGAGAATCTTTGTTCCGCCCATCCATCATGTAAAACACGCCGTGGTGTGCAGTAACCAGCGGCGCCAATTCAGACAAAATCAACGAGGTTACCGTCTGTAAATCACGCTGCCCCTGCAGCAAACGAGTGAAACGCGCGAGGTTGGTTTTGAGCCAGTCTTGCTGGGCGTTTTTCTGCGTGGTTTCTTTGAGGTTGCGGATCATCTCATTGATGTTGTCTTTGAGATCGGATACTTCGCCAAGCGCTTCTACCTGAATCGAACGCGACAAGTCACCGCGGGTTACCGCGGTTGCCACCTCCGCAATTGCACGCACTTGTGTTGATAAGTTCGCCGCGAGCTGGTTTACGTTTTCAGTCAAGTCTTTCCAAGTACCTGCAGCACCCGGCACGCTAGCTTGTCCGCCGAGCTTACCTTCTACTCCTACCTCACGGGCCACCGTAGTTGCCTGATCCGCGAAGACCGCGAGTGTGTCTGTCATTTCGTTAATGGTATTCGCGAGCGCCGCAATTTCACCTTGCGCTGCCACCGTCAATTTCTTCTTCAGGTCACCGTTGGCTACCGCAGTTACCACGCCCGCGATACCGCGCACCTGTGCGGTCAAGTTCGCAGCCATAAAGTTCACGTTATCGGTCAAATCTTTCCAGGTACCGGCAGCACCGGCCACTTGCGCCTGTCCACCGAGCTTACCTTCGGTACCCACTTCCCTCGCCACACGGGTTACTTCCGATGCAAATGAGGAGAGCTGATCCACCATCACGTTGATGGTGTTTTTCAATTCAAGAATTTCGCCTTTTACATCCACCGTAATTTTTTTCGAGAGGTCACCACGTGCCACCGCTGTCGTTACTGCCGCAATGTTACGTACCTGACCGGTCAAGTTCGATGCCATGAAGTTCACGTTATCAGTCAAATCCTTCCAGGTACCTGACGCACCGGGAACGTTTGCCTGGCCGCCGAGACGACCTTCAGTACCCACCTCTCTTGCCACACGGGTTACTTCTGATGCGAACGAACGCAACTGATCCACCATGGTGTTGATGGTATCTTTGAGCTGGAGAATTTCGCCTTTGGCATCCGCCGAAATTTTCTTCGACAAGTCACCGTTCGCCACCGCTGTGGTTACATCGGCGATGTTACGTACTTGAGATGTGAGGTTACCGGCCATAGAGTTTACGGAGTCAGTCAAATCCTTCCAAGTACCGGCCACACCGGATACGTTTGCCTGACCACCCAGCTTACCTTCCGTACCTACTTCTCTTGCCACACGCGTTACTTCTGACGCGAACGAGGAGAGCTGATCCACCATCACGTTGATGGTGTCTTTCAATTCGAGAATTTCACCTTTGGCATCCGCCGTAATCTTTCTTGATAGATCACCCTTTGCCACCGCCGTGGTTACGTCAGCGATGTTCCGCACTTGACCCGTTAAGTTTGAGGCCATGAAGTTCACGTTATCGGTCAAATCTTTCCAGGTACCGCCCACGCCTTTTACTTGCGCTTGCCCACCGAGCTTACCTTCTGTACCTACTTCCCTCGCCACACGGGTTACTTCCGATGCAAAGGAGTTGAGCTGATCCACCATGATGTTGATGGTGTTTTTCAATTCAAGAATTTCGCCTTTTACGTCCACCGTAATTTTCTTGGACAAGTCACCGTTCGCCACCGCTGTGGTTACATCCGCAATGTTCCGCACCTGACCCGTCAAGTTACCCGCCATCGAGTTCACCGAGTCGGTCAAATCTTTCCAGGTACCCGCGACACCAAGCACGTTCGCTTGTCCGCCGAGCTTACCTTCTGTACCCACCTCCCTTGCCACGCGCGTTACTTCTGATGCGAATGACGAGAGCTGATCCACCATCACGTTGATGGTGTCTTTCAATTCAAGAATCTCGCCCTTTACGTCCACCGTAATTTTCTTGGAGAGGTCGCCCCTCGCCACCGCCGTGGTTACCTCGGCGATGTTACGTACTTGACCCGTCAAGTTCGATGCCATGAAGTTCACGTTATCGGTCAAATCTTTCCAGGTACCGCCCACCCCTTTTACTTGCGCCTGTCCACCAAGCTTACCTTCGGTACCTACTTCCCTCGCCACCCGCGTTACTTCCGACGCAAATGACGAAAGCTGATCCACCATCACGTTAATCGTGTCTTTCAATTCAAGAATCTC
>JANYIO010000068.1 GCA_025362015.1 Gammaproteobacteria bacterium
AGAAAATGCAGTGCGCGCTATTCATTATTTAAGTGATTGATGCGATCATTTTTTTATATTTATCAATTGTGTTGCGATTTTTGATGAGCTATTGGAAAATGAATTATTTGGCCATGAAAAAGGCGCGTTTACTGATGCAAAAACAATGCAAACGGGATTGATTAGTTTGGCGCAGTGCGGCACCCTTTTTTTGGATGAGGTAGACAGCCTTACACCCAAAGCTCAGGCTGCTTTATTGCGCTTTTTACAAACACAAGAATATCGCCCCCTCGGTTCAAAGGTAATGCTACAGGCAGACGTACGAATTTTAGCGGCGACTAATGCGGACCTTAAATATTTAGCAACACATAAGCAATTTCGAGAAGATTTGTACTTTCGCTTAAATGTATTAAATTTAGAAATGCCAGCCCTGCGCCACCGCTGCCAGGATATCCCACTCATTGCCGAAGCGCTCATAGAAAAATTTTCACAACAATACCGCAGCAATATAAAGAAAATACATCCACAAACACTTGAATATTTAATGCTACAACCTTGGGCGGGCAATATTCGCGAGCTTGAAAATATTCTTCTGCGTCACTTTTTGTTATCGAGCGGGCCAATATTGCTAATAGAAAATGAACACATTTCAGATGAAGATGCATTCATCTGCGCCGCAATCAATACCACCGTCACTACAAAAACCCAATTAAATTTCCAAAATGCAAAAGCCAATGCAATAAATAATTTTGAAGAAAATTATTTAAAAGAACTAATGCTCCTGGCAGATGGCAATGTCTCTGCCGCTGCAAGAATTGCCGGCAAGGAAAGGCGTGCATTAGGGCGGCTGCTACAAAAACACCAAATACAAAAAAGTAATACAACCCTATTGCCGAGCGATTTGTCACAGGCCTTATCCGGTTAGATCTTTATGAGGCTTTCGCCGAGCATTGAGTTGAATGTGTTCGGTGCGGCGTAGTCTTACATATTAGTTCTTCTTGTAAGGACACCCTAATGCCTTATCCCCAAGCTTATTATTTGGTGTTCACTCAAACAATATATTTCCAGGTTTATTTGAGTAATTCTGATATCTCATTGTTTTAATTGGAGTTGTTTCTCATGAATAAAAAGATAAGTCAGGATATATGCGGTCGAAAGACAAAAAGATGGTAAATAAAAATTGCTGGATATATAGTCGTGACTGTTTATTAAACTGTTAGCAATACATAGGAGTATATCCATGCTTTTTGAATGGGATGAAGAAAAAGACAAGATAAATAAACAAAAACATGAAATGCCTCTCAAAGCTGGAATTCCTGTTTTTGATGACTTAAATGCAATTGAATTCGAAGATGATCGTTTTAATTATGAAGAAGAACGTTCCATAATTATCGGCCTAGATAATCGAACCAAGCTTCTTTATGTCGTATATACAATGAGAAGTAAAAATGTAACGCGCTTAATTTCTGTTCGTAAAGCTACGAAAAGTGAACGTAAACTCTATGAATCAGGAGGCTTCTAATGGCTAATAAAATTATTCAAAAAGAACACTCAAAAGAAAAACCCATAGATAATAGCGATATTGATTTTGAAAAAGCGGATGCACTTACGGACGAAGAAATAGAAGAAAGAGCAAAAAACGACCCAGATTCGCTGCCCTTTTCTGAAGAACAGTTGAAAAATATCAAAATAAGAAGAAGGAACAAAAGAAATGAGTAAAAAAATTACTATCAATCATGTTAAAGGTTTATCGGTCGCGCCTGATTTTAACGTTAGTAAAGTTCGCGCACTTACAGACAGCGAAACAGAGGAAAGGGCAAAAAAAGATCCTGACGCTCCTGTAATCAATGCTAAATTTGCAAAAAAGGCAAGAAAGTTAAATCAAAAATAAATGCTAACAAGGCGTTGCAACACGCGCCTTCGGCGCTGGACGGTTTGTAAGTCGCGCTTTTGTGGTTTTGCTACGCAAAAGTAATCCACAAAATCACGACTTACAAACCGCCGTTGAACTTAGCGTTAGCTAAGAATATCGAACTAAAGGTTAGCTATGGAAATGATTGAAGTAATCGACACTGCAGTTAAGGTGGGTTTGGGCGCTTTAATAAGTGGCATAACTACCTATAAGGTCACAAAATTAAATGCTAAAACGAATAGAGAAAATGAATTTTCGAAAAGAAAATCGGAAACCATACTGTTTGCAATTGAAAAAATTGAAATTTATCTTAACTCTTTTAACAACTGCTATTCCCGTTTAACGGGTTTACTGTCTCATGGAGTTCTACCGGGCACGCTAACTGATACACAATTTAAATGGTACAAAGAAGCCGATAAAGAAATAGTTTCAGCTTGGAAAGAGAGAGATATAGCAGTATCAAGGCTAAAATTAATTGGTCTAAATAATGCGGCGCAACATATCGCAAATATTGGGAAACTTGAAATTGAATTTCGTCAAATGGTAATTTTTCAAAAAAAATTACCATCATATGAAGAGCTGCAAAAAATATCTAAATCTCTGGCGTCATCACGGGATGAAATTTACTTATTGCTGCATAAATCAATTGAACAGAATAGCTAACAAGTCGCTCAAACACGTTCCGGCGCTATGCGCCTCCACTGGACGCAATTTATATTTAGTTTTTTTGGTCGCTGCGCTATTATCCAAAAAAACTAAATATAAATTGCGCCGTTTAGCTCAGCGTTATGTGAGGAAGGAGTTAAGTCACGTATGTCTGATCTTTCAAGTATGGAAAAGAAAAAGCTAGAAAGAGCGCTAGGCATGTCATCTGGCTATGTTTTGCAATTTTCTAACAGAACCTTCGAGGATTTTTTCGCTGAAATCTGTGGAATTGAAATATATGATGAAAAATACAATTTCGAAAGTGGCTCCAAAGCAAATCGAATGCGAGCATTTTGGGAAATAGAATCTAATTATTTGGTTTCTCGTATTCTAATTGCTTTGCGTGAAGAGTGGTCTGAATATGCTGGTTATTCAGCTCCTCCGCCACCTGAAGATTTTAATAAAATAATTCAACGTCTTTCGTCATCCATTCCAGTTCCAGAAATAAATGCAATTCGTCCTAACTCTGATGATAAAGATTTTGAATCTTTAGCTAAAGCTGTTCGTGAGACTATTGAGCGAAATGAACCAGAGGCCGGTCTAGATAGGCTACACACTTTTTTAATAAAATATTTTAGAACTCTATGTGAAAAGCATCTATTAGATACATCTAAAGAGAAGCCTCTTCATAGCCTAGTTGGTGAATATATTAAAGCCATTAAAGCTAAAGGTCTTATTGAATCGGAAATTACTGAGCGAATATTGAAATCAACTATTTCTATAATGGAAGCTTTTAATACGGTACGTAACGAGCACAGTTTTGCACATGATAATAAAGTTTTAAATTATAATGAAAGCTTAGTAATATTTTCTCATGTTACAAGCTCGGTAAGGTTTATTGAAACCATAGAGAGCAAAACAGTTGAAAATACCGTCCAGTCAGTTTTTGACGACGATATACCGTTTTAAAAAGCACATAACAAGTCGTTGCAGCACCGCTCCGGCACTTCGTGCCTGCGCTGGACAGTTTTTAAGTCGCGGTTTTGTGGTTTTGCTGCGCAAAAATATTCCACAAAACCACAACTTAAAAACTGCCGCTGAACTCGGCGTTATGTGAAGAGAGTATGAACATTTTCATTCATCCTGAAAGAGCAAAAGAAAACGTGCCAGGACCATTTTACACCGTGGACATTGGCTGTGATTGCGGGTGCTCTTTGCCAGAAGAAATTGCTCCTGACTTGTTAAAAAATACGGAAGATCGAAGATACCAAACATATTTTTACAAACAACCAGAAACGGAATCAGAGATTGCACGAGCAATCGAAGCTATAAATGTTTGTCCAATTCATAATATTCGTTATGGTGGAAAACAGGCCGAAATAATTGTAAAGGTTCGTGAAGGGCAGTCAGACTCCATTGTTAGTAAAAGTGGTGAAGTGGTTTTGGAAATGAACTAAAGTTGTTTTACTCAAAAATCATATTTAACGCATGAAGTTATAGTCGTGTGGTTTAAAATCGCACATAACAAGTCGTTGCAGCGCGCACGCTTCGCGTGCTGGACAGTTTTTAAGTCGCGGTTTTATGGTTTGCTGCGCAAAAATATTCCATAAAACCACAACTTAAAAACTGCCGCCGAACTCGGCGTTATAAATACAAACTGCTAGTAAATCTTAGTTTGTATGCTTCGGTTAATTTGTGCAGGGTTCACAAGGAAATAGCTTATCTTAATTTCAAGCATTTTTGTTTGTGCAATTCTGAAAATGTAGTTACATTACTCG
>JANYIO010000073.1 GCA_025362015.1 Gammaproteobacteria bacterium
CTGGCGCTTGCCAGCCATCTCCTTTCGGCTGTGCCTGCAACTGCTAAAAATTGCATAAGTTCGCAGGAGCTGATTAATCAGGCCGCGAATAAAAAACTTGCCGATGACCCCTATTGGCTCGCATTGGGTCATTATGAAACCCCACTCTTCAGCAACCACAAACGCAGCCAAATCATTAAAGCATCATTTTTTCTAGCTTCAGATGGTATGACTTCCCCGGAACATGAGCTTAATGCAACCATTGATGCATTGTTATTGCCGGCGACAGATGACGTAAACCAACACGCACAATGTCGCTTTATCGCCCGGTATCATTGGCTTAAAAGTCAGTTATCTCGCATTAACAACATACCTGAAATGAATTGCCAAAAATACGCGCAGTGGACACAAGAAAAAGAAAGAAAAATAAGCCTCATTTTTGCAACAGGCTATCTCAAAAATCCAGCTTCTTTTTATGGGCACGTTTTACTTCGATTTCATGATAAAAATGATGCTATTAATAATCAAGCATTAGACAAGAGTTTAAATTATGGAGCAATTATTGCTGAAAATGATAAGGGTTTTACCTACGTTTTCAAAGGATTATTTGGCGGTTATGATGCGGCCTTTTCAGACGGAAATTTTTATCGTTACAATTTTAGATATGCAGAAAATCAGCTAAGAAATATGTGGGACTATGAATTAAATTTATCTACTGAGGATGCAGAAAAAATTTCATTTCATGCATGGGAATTATTACAGGCACGATTTTCATATTATTTTATTGAAAAAAATTGTGCTTATCACCTAGCAAAATTAGTGGAATTAGCTACAACTAAGCCCATCACCGGAAAAGCACCCTGGGTTGCACCAGCCAGTATTTTTCATAATTTAATGCATATTAATTACAACAACCAACCACTCGTTAATAAAGTAACTTATATACCCTCTCGACAAAGTCGTTATGTGGATAGTTATTTTTCGCTGACTCGGCAGCAACAAAAATCAATTCATGAATGGGCAGATCGAAAAAGTAATTCAAACAATTCTATTTATAAAGAATTATCCATATCAGAAAAAGTTAGTGTTATAAATACCTTGTTAGACTATACGGAATTTAGAATTCTTAACGACAATAATAATCTATCACTGAAAGAATTCAAAAAGAACGTACTCTTGGAGCGCTTACGTCTCCCAGCCCAACCTGAGGAATTTATAACATCGACTAACACTCCGCCAAATACAGGCGACAAGGTTAGCTTGATGCAAGCAACCTTAGTCAATAACTCTAAACTAAATTACTTTACTGAATGGCGAATTAGACCCGCATATTTTGATTTGCTGAGCTTACATTCTGGTCGAACTCCATTTACAACACTAGAGATGCTAGACGTAACCCTCGCTCAAAAAGATAAAAATATTCAACTGCGTAACCTAGACCTCATTAACATTCAAGCATTAACACCGTCTAGAATTGGATTGCCTGGTGAAACAAAATACGCATGGGAAATTCGCAGCAGTATAGAACCTGAAAATCTTTCATGCTGGAAATGTAACATTGGACTTCTTCAAGGAGGGTTCGGTAAATCTTTTTTATTGGATGAGCAGCTTGAATTTTACACGTTGATTGATGGCAGAATTCAATCACCTGACGCGCTAAATTCACGTTATGCAACTGATTTTAAGGCTGGAATTACAGGAGAAATAGCAGCAGGTTGGATGCTTAATATCATCACGGGAAAGCGATTTTTTTTAAATGGCAGCACACCGGATAAAATTTTAACTAAGATAGAAATGCGTTTTGCTAAAAGTAGTCAATGGGATCTTCGACTATCCTACGAAAAAGATATTGCCTCCGAAAGAAAAATTTCCGCTACCTATAAATTTTAAAGCACTCAGCGCCAGCGTTTAAAAATCAATGACGTATTGATACCGCCGAAAGCAAAGTTATTACTCATAACGTAATTGCATTCCAGTAGGCGCGGCACTTCCATAATGTAATCCAGCTCGCCGCATTTGGGATCGGGGTTATGAAGGTTTAAGGTGGGCGCAAACCAGCCTTCGTTCATCATATGAATACTCGCCCAGGCTTCAATTGCACCACACGCACCAAGAGTATGGCCAATGTTGCCTTTAAGCGTGCTAATGGGTACAGATTTTTTGCCAAATAAATTTTCAGTAGCAGTGGACTCGGCAACATCACCGCGATCAGTAGCAGTGCCGTGAGCATTGATATAGCCAATATCACTCGGCTGTAATTCAGCTTCTGCCAACGCAAGCTGCATGGCAATTTCCATAGTGGCTGGGTCGGGCTGGGTAACATGTCCGCCATCGGAATTAGTACCGAAGCCAACTAATTCAGCGTAAATTTTTGCGCCGCGCGCCAGTGCGTGCTCAAGCTCTTCCAATATTAAAGTGCCTGCGCCTTCACCAATCACCAAACCATCGCGCTCACAATCGAACGGGCTGGGGGTAATGCTCGGCGTAGCATTTTTTGTGCTGGTAGCATAAAGGGTATCGAACACGGCTGCTTCTGATGGGCACAATTCTTCACCGCCACCAGCAACCATCAATAATTGCTTACCGTTTTTGATGGCTTCATAGGCATAGCCTATGCCTTGGCTGCCCGAAGTACAGGCAGAGGAAGTAGTGATGATGCGCCCCTTGAGGCCGAAAAATACCCCGACATTGACCGGCGCTGTATGCCCCATCATCCGAATGTATGTCGTGGCGGTGGCACCGCCGATATCGCGGTTATGCAACATAATGGCGAAGTCACGCGTGGCATCAGTGCTACCGGTACACGAACCATAAGCAACGCCCATAGCGCCACTTTGAATCAGCGGATCATCAAGTAACCCAGCGTCAATAAGTGCTAACTCTGTCGCTCGAGTCGATAGCAGCGCCACTCGCCCCATGGAGCGAATTTTTTTGCGTGAGTAATGTGCAGGCACTTCAAAATCTTCAATAGGCCCCGCGAGATTGGTATTCAAATGTTTGTAGGTTGCCCAATCTTCCAAACAGCGGATCGCGCTTGTACCGGTTTTTAATGCCTGCGCAAAGGCCGGCCAATTATCGCCCAAGGCGGTGACAACGCCCATTCCAGTAACGACTACACGCTTCATTAAAACATTCCACCATTAACTGAAATAACTTGGCGGGTAATATAACCCGCTTGCTCGGATAATAAATAACTTACTAGTGAGGCAACCTCTTCTGGCTCGCCAGCGCGGCGCATAGGAATCATCTTTAATGCTTCTTCGACCGGAGCCTCATCAATCATATCGGTGTTAATAAGCCCCGGCGCAACGCAATTGACTGTGATATTGCGCTTGGCTAATTCAATCGCCAAGGCTTTGGTTGCACCAATAATACCGGCCTTAGCCGCACTATAATTGACTTGGCCGCGGTTGCCCATCAACCCGGAAACGGAGGATAAGGTGACAATGCGCCCAGGGGTACGGCGACGCACCATAGGCATAACAATCGGATTTAATACGTTGTAGAAAGCATCAAGATTGGTGTGAATAACCATATCCCAATCATCTTCTGTCATGGCCGGAAAAGCATTGTCACGCGCAATACCGGCGTTACATACCACGCCGTAATAAGCACCGTTTGCTTCCATATCAGCTTCAAGCACCTGCCGTGTGGTGACACGGTCGGACACGTCAAATTGCACGATACTCGCCTTGCCGCCTTGCGCCACAATCTCGGCTTGCACGGCTTCGGCCTGTTCGCGCTGACTGCGACAATGCAACACAATTTCAAATCCATCACACGCCAGGCGCTGTGCAATGGCGCGGCCTATGCCGCGGCTAGAACCGGTTACTAACACTCGTTTTTCATTATTCATGTTAAATCCTCCATGGATTCGCGCGTTTTTTTAAATTCTGCAACTACCGC
This sequence comes from Gammaproteobacteria bacterium, assembly GCA_025362015.1. Lineage (GTDB taxonomy): Bacteria > Pseudomonadota > Gammaproteobacteria > Pseudomonadales > Cellvibrionaceae > Cellvibrio. The sequence continues at coordinate 3,886 of JANYIO010000073.1, forward strand.
ATGTACGTCATCAGGCTCTATCGCTTTAATTTCAGCACTGGCGAGTAGTGTTTCATTCGTATAAATTTGGCAAGCAAATAATACCAAATTAGTTTCATCTCTTAATAATTCACGCACCCTTACTAACAATTTTTGCTTAGGCGCGAAGCTTGCGACTTGTGCTGTGTATTTGCGTGTGCCCAACAACAAACCCACGCTGATAGACTCACTGCGCAATTTAGCTTGAATACCCGAGTAAGCACTAATCGCTTGCGCCATATATTCAATGCCGACCCACGCCGGAATTGCTCCATCAGGATCAGCAAATAAGTGCGACGCCGCAGGATTAACGACTGCACTCAAACCCGTTTCATTCCATTCAGCAACAGATTCCAACAACAGCATAGGCGGGCGATGCAATATCAGATCTTCTATGGATGTAAATAGTGGTGGTGTGCTCATAAGTTTCTTAGTAAACCAGTTTTTAGCAATAGCTTAATTCAGCAGCTGACTTTCAATGACTAAATGAAAGTTGCTTTTTTTATTGTCATAAGTAAGGTGACTTTGCCACACACTTTCAATTTTGTTGCCGTTTTCAGCGTTGTAATCAATGGCGGCGCGCAATATACCAGAAAAATAAATATCTCGATGCCCGGTACGCTCCTGAAAGCTCCAGTTCAAGCTCTCCATTTTTTGTAAATCGGTTAGCGACCAATAACTAAACTGCACCGCTTCCAGCAATTCAGGAATTAATGAATTGGCAGGATGAGATTGTTGTTGTTCGATCTTAATATGAGATCCTGTCACAGTCGCTGTTGCCAGACGCTGGCCGAGATTGTTAAGCATAATCCACTGCCAATGTGTCGGTGTACGCTCAACCACAACCTGCAATGAATATTGTTCTTTGTCGTAACTTAATTGCCATTGCTGCTGTGCAACCTGAGTTTGCGTTTCGCTAGTAGCAGACGATAAGGGAAAATGTTTGCTTGGAAAAATACTGCACGCACTTAAACTAATTACAATGCTTAGCAAATATAAAATTGTTAAGCATAATTTAATAGAAAATAGTTTGGTGAAAAACCGTTTACTCAACAGGAGTACTGATAAAAAATATTTCATTTTGCGATATAAATTCATAAGCTAACCGAAGCAGATATGTGAGCATTTTTCAAACTTCCCGCAAGCGGCGAAAACAATACATTGAAAAAGCAACCGAGCAGCAAGGTAGCACCAAACGCACTGACCATGGGCGTAGAACTTAAGGCCAACAAACCAAATGACAAAGCGCCGGAAACCGCTGATATCCAAATAGAACGCCGCGAGACTTCATCCTGATTGCCTTCAATGTAAGCAAAAATACTATAGTCCATCCCTAAACCGAGAATTAAATAACAGCCAAAAATATGAAACAAATTAATTGCTACACCACTCAAGCTCAATATACTCAGGGTTAACAATGTCGAAAGTAATGGCACCATAATAAGCAGCAATGATTTCCATGCGCGATAATAAATCCATAAAAATACCAACGTAACAGCATATGCTAACAGCAACAAATAGGCTGCAGTTTTTGTCAGGCTTTGCAATAGCGTTGAAATTTCGGCAATACGATTAACCCAAACAACGGATGTTTTATTTTCTGCAACTGCCAACACACTCGCATCTTTAATTCCGCGCAAACCAATAATACTGACATAATTAGCATCAATTTTACCCAGCCATAATAATCGCTGATCTGGTCGTGCCACTTTTAACCAATCATCAATATTGAGCTGTTTATTTTCGGCGGCTAAAAAATCTTGTTGTGCTTGTTGTACAGCATTCGCCTCAAAACCTGCCGAGCGCATAAATTCACTGGCAAGAGCACTATCTGCATAAATTTCTGTGCGCATCAGTTGATAATTAAATTGCTGCTGTTGTAGCGATGGAACTATAGAGCTGGTAGCCGTATAAGCGCTTAAAGTACCCGCAGCGACTAAAGGATCTAGTTGATCATGGCGAAATTTTTCTTCAGCTTGTAATAAACTTTCGGCATCGGGCGCACGCACTAAAAAATATTGATTGGGCGAAACGCCTTGCAATATTTGCTGTAAACGTTGCTCGGAATTAAGCAACTCTGCTGTGGGCTTGTAAAACGTGCGCACATCACTGCTAATTTGAAATTTAACAAAGCCTGCAATAATAAGTAACGCCAAACCAATAAAAATCCATCGCGCAAAAGGTGTTACTACCACCCAAAAGCGCCACGCTGAAAATGCCAGAGCATTAATAAGTGGCAAAGGCTGTGGTAAAGGCTCTTGCATAAAAAATGGATAAGTTGCCACCACAAACAACCATGAGCCACACAAACCAATTACCGAAAAACTAGCAATTTGTTGCAAGCCAGGTAACGATGGCTGCAATAGGCAAGCATAACCGACGATAGAAGTTAATAAACCCAAGGTAAGTACTGGTAGTAAATTTTGTATGATACGCGTAGATGTTTGTTGGTTTGAATTCGGCACAAATGCAGCTTGGTGTTTACATAAATAAAATACCGAGTAGTCAATAGCTACACCGATTAAACTAGCGCCGAAGACGAGTGTCATTAAATGAATCTTTTCGAATAACAAAAGATTAACCGCCAGTGCAAGCGCAAAACCGTAAGCGACCGATGCCAAGCTAAGTAGCAACGGTTTTATGCGAAAAAAAGTTAATAAAAATATCAGCACACTTCCCAAGGTTGAACCAACACCAATAACGTTCATTTCATTTTTAGCGTTTTTAGAAGCATCTGCTGCGTGAAATACCACGCCCGATACAAGCACTTGTGTATGCTGAGTTGACGCATTCTTTGTTAACTGCTCACGCACAGAGTGCAACCAGGAATTCATGGTTTCTTGCACATCCACATTAAAAGACTCGCCCTGTAAATCCAAAGGAAATAATATTAGTTGTCCTTTCTCGTCAGCCAAAACCAAGCGGTCATTCTGCAACTCGCCGTTGAGGGCGGGTTGTAGTTGGCGCACATAAGCAGGGGTGAGATTTAATGGATCTTGCGTCGGCGATAAACTACCTCCTCCATTAAAACCAAATAGCGCCGACTGCGCATGGGACAATATTTCAGCGTGCTGCTTTTGCGCTAACTGTGTTTGCTGCAAAGGTGTTAAGAGCTTAAAATGATACTGTTGCAGGAGTGTATTTTGTTGCAGCATAAGTTCAGCGTTGTCACTGACAGTATTCATATGCAGCAGGGAATTAGCAGTAATCGCCTGAGCTAACATATCCGCTGCTATTTTTACTTCATTTGAAGTGGGTGCTTGCACAGCAATTAACAACTTATTGCCGAACTCGTGAAGGATTTTTTCGTTCACTACTGCAGAAGCTTTATTATTTTTGTCTTGCGGAAAAAGCGCTTGTAAATTTGTCTCTAAGGGTAAGCCATGACGTAGTTGGTAACACAGCAAAACCAAAATAATGATTGAGGTGGCAACAAAAATCCATTTGATCCATTGCTGTAAATATACTGTGAAAACAGTGCTATTTTTCATCATCAAATCTCTACGTTATTATTTGAAAGCAACACAGGGCTCTTGTGATTGCAAATAAAACCAATGGCATTCAGCTGCAGTGGGTGCGGCACTTTCTTTTTGTGATGTGAATTCAATTGTGGTGGCGTCGCCATTACCTGCGACCACGGTGAGGCCTTGCAGGTTTTCGTTACCATGAATAACTGCGCTGCGCATATTTTTTTGAATAATATCCAGTTTTGGTATAAGCGTAAGCTGCCAATTTTCTTTTTCGAAGATCCATTCAGTACTGAAGCGTTGCTGAATCAAAGCAATGTCCGCACTAAAAAAAGCCAGTAATGTTTTATTAATTTCGCGTTGAATAATACCAGATTGCTCTTGTGCCACATTACCAGTGCCATCTGCTTGCCAATTTATCATGGCATTGCCGGTAATCGTCATAGCATTAAAAAATGGCTTTTCTGTTGCAAGATATAAGCCGCGTATTTTCCAAAACATAAAATGCCCTTCGGCTTTTAATGGGTAGGCCAAACCGGCTAATTTTTTCTGTTGGATAAATTGACCTTGAATAAAATTAATGCCATTCAAGTGAGTAATAACCTTATCGATTTTCGCTTGATTATCTGCAAAAGCAACGCTGCATAACAAACTGCCAAGTAGCAAGGCAATCATTTTTAAAAAAACAATCATGTTTTTTATAGGCTCGACAATTCTAGAATTCATAAATTTATTACTCAGTTAATGTGCCAAAATTTTGGGTGAGTAATTGTTTTAAAATCGGTGGCGATTCAAAACACATTAATTCTGTTTGCATATCTATAGCGACTTGAACCGTGTAGCCTTTGGTTAAGCGCGCACCCGTTGCCACATCGGTAATAAGATAGTCTAACTTCAAGCGATATTCCCATTCGCGCAAACTACAACGCACGCGAATTTTTTGTCCAAACACTATGGACTTAACATATTTGATACGCATGTCGATGACGGGCCACGCGTACCCTGAGTCCTTCATGGCTTGATAACTATAGTGAAAAGTATCCAAAAACTCGCAGCGCGCCACTTCAAAATATTTTGCATAGTGGCCATGCCACACTACATTCATGGAATCTACATCGTGAAAGGGAACCAGTATTTCAATTTCGCTTGAGTACATCAATTTTTATGCTGTCCAGGATGCTATAAGTAACAGATTTATCAGGCGCAACGACGTTTTAATAAACGTGGAATGCGCGGCAACATACCAAAAAATAATCGGGTATGCATCCAACTGATGCGCAAGTTATCTTTGAGAATATGAAAATGTGAAGGAATATCATCTTGATACACAATGTTCGTAGCTACATTTTTTACATCGAGACCTTGCCAATATAACCTGACAAGTATGTCGGTATCAAAATCCATCCGCGCGCCAATTTTTTTGTATTGCAACAACTTCATGGTTGGCAACAGCGGATACAACCTGTAGCCGCACATAGAATCTTTAAGCCGAGTAGATAAAGTATTCACGCACACCCAAAAATCAGTTAACTTTCTGCCGCTGCGGCGGCCTGCTGGCATGGCATCATAACTGCGCCAACCACTGATAACCGCCGTGGGATTTTCTTGTGCCTGCGCTAAAAACAGGGGCACATCGTTGAGGTCATGCTGGCCATCCGCATCAACTTGCAATGCGTGGGTGTAGCCTTGTATCTGCGCATAAACCAAACCATGACAAACTGCCGCGCCCTTGCCGGAATTTTGCGCCAAACGCTGCAGGC
>JANYIO010000092.1 GCA_025362015.1 Gammaproteobacteria bacterium
TAGATTAATTCCTTTATTAAGAATATAGGCAAGTTGATCCATCAACGTAAATGAGGTGGTAAAGGTTTCAGATAATAATGATGCTGCCCCATTCATGCATTTTTTTAGAACATAAATCATTGCCTGATTTAACCATTCCAACACAGTGATAGTTATTGCAACAGGTGAAGTAGATTTTAACCAGTGTAAAATGCCAACATCTGTTTTTTGCTCGGATCGTAAAGCAGCGAGTGCGCTCCAACTTTTGTTACGAACAGAATCTATATAATGATCCATGCCATGGTATTCCTTAAAAGGAATCAAACCAGGGGAAGGTAAATAATAATCTTGCCCAGTTATAGGTGTGTGCAAATAAGGCCAGATGGGGATACAAGGCACTATGTCAGTTTTGTGGTAGGCACGAAATATTCTTTCCGCACCAATATTTCGAGTAACCATGCTTGAAAACCCGTAGAGACCGACACGAGGGCTACCATAAGTATAAATATAAGGCTTACGATTATAGGCATTTTGAATCCAATCCCCACACAGAGTTGCTAATGCACCACCAAGGCTGTGGCCAATGCAGTGTATATGAGTAATATTGCTTTTATTAACCACACTCATAAACTCCGTGAGCTTCGGTTGCATGGTTTTAAAAGACAGGTTGAAACCATCATGCACTGGCTGACCAGAAGAACAACGCGATGCGGTCACATTTAAATTAGTTAACCAATCCGCTAAATATTGTGTGCCGCGAAAAATAAAAAAAGCGTGACCTTTATATTTATTTTTACCTAATAAAGTAAAACCGAATGCGGCTTGACATTTAATAAACCAAGGGCCTCCGGTTTTGGCTTTTAGCAGGACGTCTTCGGAAAAAGTAAATATGTCCCCATAATCATCATTTAAATCATCTATAGCTAACTGTATTGTTTTTCTTTTAGTTAGTGCATACACATCTCTCGCAAGTTCTGCTGCGAGTTCTGGGTTTAGATTTGACATACTTATTTATTTCCTTCACTTTTTCTAGCTTGCTCAATTGCTTCTAACTCGGAGTTGAATAAGTAATTAACTTTTTTGTCTGGCTCCACATCCCACGTGCATAAACTACTAATAGGAGAGCCATTAACTTTTATACGTTTCATCTCATTACTCAATTCACATTTCACATCAAGCGGCTTGCCTCGCGACTCAGAATTTTCTTCCCTTTTTCGTTTAACACCACTCCACATTTCATATTCCTTACCCTCGTAATGAACCAAAATTTCCTGTGATGCCACAAACTCCATAGGTAAATGTTTTGTAATGGTTCTTTCGAACATGGCCGGAAACTCAAAAAAGCCATTTTCATCCGTCACAGTTTCATCGGTTTTGGTTCCATCACGATCCGCCGTTCTAACAAGCTTTGCTCCCGCAGCAGGCTTGCCATTCAATGTTATAACGCCAGATATTTTGGAGAATAAACACACCTTTCCAATATCAGTTAAGCTCATTGCAAAAACTCCCGTTGTAAAAATTAATGTCAGCAAAACAAAAAAACACTTAAAGAACAAAAACTTTTTCATATAAAAAACCAAGCTGATTGTGGCTTTACTTATTTCGTTGAGAAACATAAGATAATAATAAATATACTGATTAATAATTCACGAATCGTTGGGATTTCTTTATTTAGAGATTTCATTAACGCCATCCCACTTCCAAGAAGTAAATATTCACCCATTGCAATTTCTACTCAACGAGCTTCGCGATTGAATCCGCCATAGACAATTCATTCAGTTATATTTTTTAGTGAAATACCGCTAAAGCTTTTATTTCGCTCTGATCAGATAATTTAGTTAACACAAAAAGCCGTGTTGAAGCGTAACTTCCTTCATTCAGAGAGGCATTATCCATTAGCAGCATATCTTCAACTTGATCCTGATTAAAATCACCCATAGCTAAGCGAGTTATTGTGTGTGTTACCCCTTTGGATTTGAACAATAAGGTATCCGCCGAGACCCGCTCGACAGAATCTATCGGTTCAACATCTACCCAACGGTGATATTGTTCGTTATTTCGAATACGTTTTTCTTCTTCAGCAGAAATTATTAATGCAAAATCGATTGGTAAGCTTTTAGGCGCAGACATATCTAGATTAAAATGACCAAAAAAAGATTTACCAGGTTTTATTAGAGCCAATGCAATTTTTGTCGCTTGGCAAGTTAGACCAATTTTACGATAGGGGGAAAATTCAGATGGCTTGATAGGTTCTAGATGAGATTGCTCGGCTATAAAAAATGCATTACAACTATTAATATTTTGTTCGTGTAACCCTTTTTTATCGCCGACCGCAATATTTGCATCCCACGTACTTGAAAGCTGTTTAGTCAGTTTTTCACGATGACTTTCTTTGCTACCTTCAACCGAGGTTAAATAATCCTGCAGGGTAAGCTCCTCCGAGATGACGATTGATGGTAATTCGGCGAGTGTTGTTGATGTTGTGGGAACAGGCAATTTCTTACAACCCGTACATACAAGAGTTAGAGCCATGGCGCTAACTTTAATGGTCTTAAGAGTAAGAGTATTGCTCATTATAAATGCGCTCCATTTTAAGGCTTTTTAGTTGCAGCAGCAGCTTTTTCAAACAGCTCTTTAACGTACTGGTTCCTAATGTCACTAATATCTGAGCGAACACACTCTTTAGCAGATTCAGTCCAATTTTTTTCTTTGACAACCTTATTAAAAGTCTGAAATTTATTTTTTAAATTTGTCATCCCCAAGTTAAAAATCATATCGAATAAGGCTAATCTGACTTCGGTAGGATAATTAGCAAAAGCGTCAGCCCCATAAATTTGTTTAAGTTCATTTTCAAAACTATCAATATGTTTATTGGTGAGCTTATCAATCTCAGTTTTATTCAGCTTTAGTTTGGTGTACTTTTTATAAGTGGAGTTAAGTAATCCTTTGATTTGTTTTTTAACATTATCATAATCTAATTTTATTTCTTCTTTTGCAGCAGTTTTATTGTCCTTTTGAAGTATAAAAGAAAGAGCTTGAGCTTCTGTTACTGAGTTTAGTAAATGACCAATGCCTACCGTTACAAAGCCTTTCGTGTCTAAATACATATACTCAACAGAACCTTCATATAACTCTAGTTTCTGTCTTAATGTAGTTTTTTCGGCTTCTGTTGCCATCTC
>JANYIO010000166.1 GCA_025362015.1 Gammaproteobacteria bacterium
TATTTCGCTGAGCTGAGCGTAATCATAAAGACGATACCATTCATCTTCTGTAGGCAAACGCACAGCCAAACCTGTAACAGATTTTTTCCAATTACAAAAAGCTTTGGCTTCGTGATAATTAACGTCTACCGGCCAATCCCATGGCATTGCAACTTCTTCAGTCATTAAACGTAAATGCCATTGGCTGCATTTCTTCAGCCAAAACGTAGGCTGCTGTGCGCGTGAAAAATGCAGCCAGCTCTGCCCTTCCTCCTCCCACCAGGCACGATTTTGATAACCGCCCGCATCGACAAATTGTAAAAATTCTTGATTGCTCACTAAAAATTTACTGGCTTGAAACTCTTTTATTGTCGCACTGTGCGAACCGTACTCATTATCCCAACCATAATAAGGGTTGTCTTTAGTTTTGCCCAAAATAACTTCACCTGCAGGCACGCGACACAATTCATTGTGCGGTGCCACAGAAGTAGTACGCCAAGGTTGCCATGCTGGATGATTTTTTACATAAGCCAATTTATGTTGGCGAATTAATACTGATGAAGTTTCAAGATGAATACGCTCATGTTCAATACCCATGACGATTGCCCACCATGAGTTATTCCAATCAATCGGTAATTGCAACGGTGCGCTTTCGATTACATTAATGATCATTGCACGCACTTGGCTGCGATAGATTTTTACTTCCGCAACACTCGGCCAAACGTAGTGAGAATCGTTGAGGTCATCCCAACTCATTTCATCCACACCCAGAGCAAAAATGGACTCAAAGCCCGGATTTATACGTGCGCGAATTAAACCAGTAAGTAATAATTTATTAACAAAAAAAGTAGCGGTATGACCAAAATAAAAAATTAAGGGATGGCGCAGCGGAATGGATTTCTCATAATAAGCTTGATCGCACGCCAAAGTTTCAAATAAAGATTCATAACGATCAAAAGTAGTCACAAAATAATCGCGCAATTGTTGGCGCATGGCGAGCGGATTATTAAGGCTCAAGAGCGGTGTACGGGTAAACAGCGGTGCTTGCGCAGCGCACCGTTGATCACTGGCAGAGGTATTTTCCTTGCGATTTGAGCATTGCCCTGAATTCATACATTTACCCCAAGCGTTAAATCTTTAGTAGTTAGATGTTATAGAGTCAATTAGAGAGGTTTTGTTACAGTATTACGCGCCCACCAGCAAAATAGATCTATTTCATGCGCAGCAATATACCCTAACAGCAAATTTGGCGGCAAAATCTACCAAACCAGCCTCGTACACTTTGTTTAAGTGCTCTACAATAGGAAGTCACTATTTTCGGCTAAATTTATGGATACATTGTCGCGAATATATTTAACACCTGATTTCTCATACCAACAGTTTTGATATCGGGCGATTCAATCAACTTTACCTGAATGCTTTAATCAACATTAATATGTTCCGCTGCAATAACCCCTGCCGCCAACCATCCTGCGTAAGCTCCACCAACAATCACAATATGATTTACAATACTATCCATTCCTTTCACCCAGTCGATTTTAAATAATATAAATCAGAATGTGCGTAGTTTTTCTTCTGTCTACACATTACGTTAGCAATCATCTATAAATTTTGTCTACCGTATGTGAGACTCCTTTCAGAATCGTTAACACTGCAAACTGTATCAAATTAATATGGCGGAGAGGAAATGCGGATTAATGTGTAAAGCTATTGATGACTTTACTTTGCAAAACTTTCGAATCTTCAGAAAAAATAATATTAGTTCTTAATCAAGTAACCTTCTGCAGGACTACTATCCCAGTCTATAGTAGTAAATTCTGTGTAATTATTATTAAAGTGCAACAGCATTTTTCCAGATTCTGCCTCAAGAAGTATTTCATACTGGCTAGCAGCTTTCCAAAAAACACCGCTCCAGCTTTTTAGAACTTCTATGTGTCCATCTTCAGAGAATTTGAATTTATAGTTTCTTTTTCTCCACACATAATTCCAGTATGTTCCAGACAGCTTTTCATTAATTGAAACAACTGATGGAATTTCATTAAAGCTATTATTTTTAAGTTCAAATAACTTAGTTGTGAATACCGAAGGACAACATAACGCATCATCATGCCCAGTGGATAAGCCCGAAAGCTCAATTATATTTTTAGTTATTTTTATTTTCTCAATCGAAAAACTGCCCTTCCCTCCAATTTTAATTGGTTTAATAATGTCCCCATTAATTGAACCTAACATATAGCTTAACCAATTATTTCCACATGATCCTGGTGGACTTGCAATATCTCCGAAACATGGCCCTTCAACGTTAAATGTTATCAGTGTTAATTCTCCATTTGTTTGGATTTTTCGAGCTGGACAATATTCAACTGCCCTAATATCTTTTAGATAGAGATCTATTGCCTGTTCAATATTAGAACTCGGAGATATGCACTCATTAGCTACTGCAGCTGTTGCAACCAACAAAAAGCATAGCGATTTAACAACTATTTTCATTAAATATCCTTAAGTAAACTGAAAGTTGAATTATTTAAAACCTCAAATGACCTTGCATAGATTAAACCCAATCCGCTAACTTCTCCGCATAATAAGTAATTATCAAATTCGCACCTGCACGTTTAAATGCAATCATGGTTTCCAACACGATGGCTTTCTCATCAATCACACCCGCCGCTGCACCAGCTTTTATCATAGCGTATTCGCCGCTGACTTGATAAACCGCAAGTGGACGCGATGAGTGAGCGCGAATTTCGGCGAGCACATCTAAATAAGCGAGGCCAGGTTTTACCATTAATATATCTGCGCCTTCGGCTTCATCCTGCAGGGATTCTGCCAGTGCTTCGCGCGCATTCGCAGGATCCATTTGGTAAGTATTGCGGGTGCCTTTGAAGGTGCTATCTACAGCGTCTCTAAATGGCCCGTAAAATGCCGAAGCAAATTTTGTCGAGTAAGACATTATAGGTATGTGTGTAAAACCTGCTATATCCAATGCCTGACGAATCGCACTGATCATGCCATCCATCATGCCCGATGGCGCAATCATATCGGCACCGGCTTGGGCTGCTAGTACAACTTGCTTTTGTAAATTTTTTAACGTTGCATCATTATCAACATCATTCTGCTTATCTCCAATGATTTTATGTAACACACCACAATGACCATGAGTGGTGTATTCACAAAAACAATTATCGCTAATGACTAACATGTCTGGTTGTGCAGTTTTGGCGATGCGAATCATGCGTGCTAGCAAACCGTCTTTCGCAAACGTATCTGAACCTATCTCATCTTTATGTGTTGATACACCAAATAAAATAATTGCACGCACGCCTTTATCCCACGCGCGCTGAACCACTGCAGCAAGTTGTGCTTCAGGGTAGCGAAAAACATCGGGCATACTTTTAATGGCAACCGGTTCGCTAATGCCCTCTTCCACAAAAATAGGCAAAATAAAATCCGTCATACGCAAATGTGTTTCGCGCACTAATTCACGCAAAGCTGTTGTTCTGCGCAAGCGACGGAAACGGAAATCCGGTGTTGCTAATGAATTTGACATTATAGTTACCAAAATAGTTACTAACGTTTTGTACACAAAGAAAATTACATTCCCAAAGAGCCCTCATGGCTCCACTCACAACGCACTTGCATTTTACTTGAACCAGGGATATGACTATTGCCATTCGCTTCCCATGTAAAAGTATGAGTGCCCGATAATTCAGTTTCTAAATGCACAGTAGCCGAAACCCAATACATTTTGCTGAGTAGTGATTCAAATTGTGCGATCCACTGATCCCACTCATGCTCAACGGCTTTGTAAGAGGCACCAAAATGCATTACATCCGTTTGATAATTATTAGTTAACACATTATTTTGCGGGATAGAAAACATTTCCTGACAGATAAATGGCCATTCATCCGCATTGGGTAAACTCAGCATCGCCTCGCGATTTGCAATAATTCGATCTGCGTGCCGTGTGTTGTCAGGAATATCTTTTATGCAACCATAAACAATTGATTCTTGATCCATAGAGACTCCGAATAGTATTAGATTTAAATGTTTAACGACTAAAAAGGCCACCACCAACTTGATTTAAAACGGTCTTCACATTGTGCTAATTGTTGAGTGTATTGGGTAGTGCGCGTTGCAACTTGTTGCGCAGTTGATTTTAACCAGCCTTTGCCATTATATGTATGTTTGTTATAGCCCCCATGCCCTTCGTGATACGCAAGATACAAATTATAAGCATCATTGGGTTTCACTTTACTGCGTGTTTGACTTTGCACGTTGTACCAACCAATAAAATCAACAGCATCTTTAAAGTTATCACGCCGCGCCCAACTGTGACCCGTATCATCTTGATAATTATCCCAGGTATCTGATTTCACTTGGGCAAAACCATAAGCATTGCTCGGCCTTGGCCCAGGAAAAATCCATAAAATTTTGCTGCGAGCTGGTTTTGCATTTTGCTTAAATTGTGATTCTTGAAACATGATGGACATCATAACTGGAACACTTGACCCCCATTTATCTTCAGATTTTTTAGCCGCTTTGTACCAATCTGGCTTATCGTCAAAAATATCACAAATATCATTGGGATTACTCGGTGGTTTTGACACGCATCCTGTTAAAAAAGCCATAACGACCAACAGCAGTATTGTCGCGCATTTCATTGTTATGTTTGCTCATGTTGAGTTAGCCCATGCTGGGTAAATAAGGCGAGCAAATCCGCTTCGCTTAATATTTTAATTCCTAACTCTTCTGCTTTTTGTAATTTTGAACCGGCACCAGGGCCCGCTACGACATAATTTGTTTTTGCAGAAACACTGCCTGAAACTTTCGCGCCCAAGGCTAGCAAATGCGCTTTAGCATCATCGCGATCAAGTGCTTCAAGAGTTCCCGTCAATACATAGGTTAAACCAGCCAAGGGCAAATCAACCATCCCCGCGATTTCATCAGGCCAATAAATTCCAGCGGCTTTTAATTGTTCAATAGCAAGGCGGTTATTTTCTTGCTGGAAAAATTCAAATACAAAATGCGCCACCACTGGCCCAACATCTGGCACTTGCTGCAAACCTAATTCATCAGACCCGGCAAAGGCTTCGAAAGTGCCATAGGCTTTGGCAAAATTACGCGCAGTGGATTCACCTACTTCGCGAATGCCAAGTGCGTAAATAAATTTCGCTAAAGTCGTTTTTTTGCTGACATCTAATGCTGCTAAAATATTATCAGCTGATTTTTCACCCATGCGCTCTAAATTAGCGAGCTGCTCGCGCGTAAGTTTATAGATATCAGCGAGATTATTAATTAAGGCTAAATCAACCAATTGTTCTACTAGCTTATCGCCTAAACCTTCTACATTCATCGCTTTGCGCGACACAAAGTGTTTTATCGCTTCTTTGCGTTGTGCTGCGCAAATTAACCCGCCATCACAGCGTGCTACAGCTTCGCCTGGCACAGTTTCAACTTTTGAGCCACATACAGGGCAATGCTCGGGGAAAATAATATCGCGCGCATCCGCCGGACGCTTTGATTCAATAACGGCAAGAATTTTTGGAATCACATCACCGGCACGCAATACAATTACTGTATCGCCAATCTTTACACCTAAACGATTTATTTCATCGCGATTGTGCAAGGTTGCATTGGATACAGTGACACCGCCAACAAACACTGGCTGTAAACGTGCCACCGGCGTTACAGCACCGGTGCGCCCTACTTGAAACTCAACATCGAGCAAGATGGTCGTTTCTTCTTGCGCAGGAAATTTATAGGCTATAGCCCAGCGCGGTGCCCGCGAAATAAAACCCAACTCTTCCTGAAGTTTGCGTGAATTAACTTTGAAGACTATACCATCAATATCGTACGCCAAATCGCTCCGCTTTAATTGGATGGTGCGATAATACTCAAGACATTCATCAATATTATGCGCAACTTTTAATTCACGATTAATTAAAAATCCCCAACTACCTAGAGCCGCTAAAATATCAGTATGACAATTAGGTAATTTATTTTCTTCGGTAAAACCTTCAACTAAACCTACGCTATAAGCGCACATCTCTAACGGGCGAATTGCGGTAATACGTGCATCTAATTGGCGTAAACTTCCTGCCGCCGCATTGCGCGGATTAATAAATAATTTTTCGCCTGCAGCCAATGCTTTTTCATTAAACTTATTAAACCCGGCTTTGGGCATATATATTTCACCGCGCACTTCCAAAATTTGCGGAAAATTTTCACCCAACAAGCGTAACGGAATTGAGCCAATGGTGCGTACATTTTGCGTAATGTCTTCACCATTGGTACCGTCACCACGAGTTGCACCGCGCACCAAAATACCGTCGCGATACAATAGACTTACGGCTAAACCGTCCAACTTTACTTCGCAGGCAAATTCAATTTCATCAACTGACTTTAAACGGTCTTGTACACGTTTATTAAAGGCAATTAAATCGTCATCACTGAAGGCGTTATCCAGGGACAACATTGGCATTTCATGCACGACAGTAACAAACTCACTCAGCGGTGTTGCACCTACACGTTGCGTAGGTGAATCAGGAGTAATCAGTTCAGGATATTGTGTTTCAAGAGTTTTTAATTTTTGTAATAAGCGATCGTATTCCGCATCGCTAATCTGAGGGTCATCAAGCGTGTGATAGCGATTGTTGTGATAATTAATCTCTGAACGTAGCTGTTTTAGCTCAGCAGCAACATCAGGAAAAAGGGAGAGATTAGGCATAACACAATTCCGAATAGAACCTGAATAAAAATAATCATTGCCCGCGAAAGTCGTTACACATCCTTATGTTTCATCCATTCAATTAATATGGGTAATTAACGTGGGCGTCGGAATAATTTTTTACGCTCAAATTCACTTATGCGTTGGCGGCAGTGTTCAATGGTTTGCCGGGTCATTGCGGAACGCTGTTCATCTTTTAACTCGCCGTCCAGGGTATCTGCAATAGTGTTAGCCGCTTCTACCATCAGATCAAATGACTGCATTGAATCGGCATCAATGGGTAAGGTCATAAATAAGCTAACGCCCGGAGTTTCAAAGTCATCCATTAAATCTAAATCAAATGTACCAGGTTTAACCATATTGGCCATACTAAATAACAATACACCCTCACCTTTCGTATCACTGTAACGATGGAAAATATCCATGCTGCCAAAGCGAAGACCACACTTTAAAATGACATCAAGCAAATCATTACCATTAAACGATTCGCCTTTAAAAGCCATTACATTAATAATAATAACCTCTTCAGGTTCGGGTGCCGCTGGAGCTACCGTTTTTGGTTCTGTATCGACTTCATCTTTCCAATCGTCATCTTCACCAAAATCATCTTCCTCACTGTCGAACTCTTCGTCATCCTCGCCCCCATCTTCATCATCGTCCCAATCGTCATCTTCATCATCTTCATTTTCCTCATAGTCACCTTCATGATCTTCGTAATCGTAGGCGATAACTTCCTCATTTTTGTTGTGCTCGGAGTATGGTTGTTCACTATCAAAGTCTTCTTCATCCTGAACGACAGTTGCGGAAAAAGTAGGCTCAATGCGATGCTCATGAGAATCAGAAAGTTTATGCTGTTGCCGTGTTGATTGCTGCGATGTTGATTGTTGCGGCATTGATTGATACGACGTCGATTGATGATCTACTGACTCCATTAAAATCGGTACGGATTCATTCAAATTTAAACGCGTTTGCTCTGGTGGTCGCTTAGCGGCTTCTTCTTTACGGCGTACTTCACGTAATTCTTTCGCACTAACTTTTTTTCTGGGCTGCGGAATATTCAGTGGATCGCGATAACCAATAACGCGTGCCCCACCATTGGGTAATTCACTTTTAATAATTGCTGCGAGGGGCGCATCCGGCTCCGCTTCATACTCACTTTCTGCAGACCGTTTTTTCATCTTAGGTGATAAGCGCAGACTATTGCGACGCATAATATAAGTTCGACGAAACCCATGCGCCAAAATAGCAATGATCAAAAGAACAATAACGACTGTTAGCCAGTTGCTCATAATATTATCCACTAAAAAATTATGGGTTAAGACTCTAATAATTTTTGCTTACGCTGATCAAATTCATTTTGCGTTAACGCGTCTCTTTCTTACATTCACTATGACGCTGCCAATTCTGCAGCCTCATCAACATCTACCGTTACCAAGCGCGAAACGCCGGGTTCATGCATGGTTACACCCAATAATTGGTGTGCCATTTCCATCGCATTTTTATTGTGTGTAATATAAATAAATTGCACGTGTTCAGACATTTCTTCGACCATGCGCGCATAGCGGCCTACGTTGGCGTCATCAAGTGGCGCATCAACTTCGTCCAGCATACAGAATGGTGCAGGATTTAAACGGAAAATTGAAAACACGAGTGCAATTGCCGTTAATGCTTTTTCACCACCCGACAACAAATGGATAGTGCTATTACGTTTACCAGGCGGACGCGCCATGATAGTAATACCGGTATCCAACAAATCCTCACCGGTTAATTCCAGGTAAGCATGACCACCGCCGAATACTTTGGGGAATAACTCTTGTAAACTTTTATTCACTTGATCAAACGTTTCTTTAAAACGCGTACGGGTTTCACGATCAATACGACGAATTGCATTTTCCAATGTTTCCAACGCTTCATTTAAATCTGCGTTTTGCGCATCCAAATAATTTTTACGCTCAGATTCAATTTTGTATTCATCAATCGCGGCCAGGTTAATAGGGCCCAGACGCGAAATTTTTCCGCCAACAATTTCCAGTTCATCTTCCAACGGTTTGATTTCAGTGCCCTCTGGCATTTCTGCCAAAATGGTTTGTAAATTCAAATCATCTTCTTCTAATTGCTGTGCAATTGCTGAACGCTGTACTTCAAATATTTTCGCCGCCATTCGTTCTTGTTCAAGATGCGAGCGCACCGCTTGCACATCTTGCTCAGCACGATTGCGTGCTTGTTCAGAATTACGCAATTCATGCTCAACCGTTTCCAGTGAACGACGCGCTTCTGTTAATGCCGCTTCAACCGATAAACGTTTGGATAAATTGGCTTCAAGTTCAAGTTTATATTCTTCAATAGGGTCGCGGTTTTCGCTGAGCGACAACATTAATTGTTCACGACGCTCTTGTAGCCGCGAAGTTTGTTCGCGCAAGCGGCTCATGCCTAAACGGATACTATCCAATTGGGTTTTTAACGATTGAAACCGCATCGCAATTTCATGCGCTTTATCTTTATCATGCCGTGCGCGTTGGCGGGCTTGATCCAGGCCGGTGCGAATATCATCGCGCTGTTGCAATAGATTTTCACGTAGATCAGTGTCTTGCCCCATCATTTCAATTGCTTCGCTCAAAATCATGCGCGCTTCAGAAAGATGTTCTACTTCTTGTTCAAATTGCTCACGCGCCTCACGAATTTCAGCTTCAGCACGATCACGACGTATAGAAACTTGTTCTACTCGCACTTGTTTAGCACTCAGCTGTGAACGCAACTCACCATAACGACGATTTTGCTCGTCTGCTTCACGACGTAAAGCCTCACGCGTTTGCTCCAGAATTTTTATCTGCTGACGACCTTCGTCTAGCTGAATACTTAAACCTTCAACTTTTTCTTCAGTAGTAATAATTTTTGCGCTGAGTTCTTCTATTTCTTGTTTACGCGCAATCACTCCGGAACTTGCATCCGAGTCGCGTGCTACACGTAACCAATGCACACCCAGCCAAATACCGTCTTTAGTAATAACGGATTCATGTGCAGCTAATTGGCCGCGTAAACGCAATGCAGCAGCTAAATCTTCTGCAATATAAACTCCATTTAATAACCCAACTGCATCCCAACTTGCACTTACTTTACTGCTCAACAAAGTTGCTTTGCTTGACTCCGAATGTGCTGACTTTGCAGCAGTATCAAACAGAACTAACTCGCCTTGCGTTAAATTACCAATCACTTCGGTAACAGAATCTAAACCTTTTACACATACCGCTTGCAGTGTGTTACCTAAAACAGTTTCGAGCGCTTTATCCCAACCATCATTAACGCTAATAGATTCCGCTAGCCGTGTATTATTCGTTAGCGATTGAGTCGCCAACCATTCGGTTACCGCTTTATTTTTTTCACCCAGTGCGGCTTGCTGTAATGCTTCTAGCGATGCATGACGACCACGCATGGTTTGCAATTGATTGCGCGCCTGATCAAGCTCATTACTCATGCGCGTATTGTCATTGCGGCCTTGATCTAATTGCACCGTCATGCCTTCAACACGGCTGCGCTTTTCATCGGCGACTAGATCCAGCTCGGCTAACTGCTCGGTAAGCTGACCAATTTCTTCATCAATACCATCGTCCTGTAAATTCGCTTTTTCATCTTTTAATTTTTCGATACGCTGCGACAAGCGTTGCTGTACTTGCTCTAAATGTTGAATACGCGATTGCTGTACTTCTGCCTTTTGACGTGGCTCAGCGGCGCGCTGATTGAAACTATCCCATTCATTTTGCCAACGTTGCATGGCCTCTTCGGCGTTGATTAAAATATCGTTAGAGCCTTCTTCAGCCGCTTTGACTAATTCCAACTCTGGCTCAATTTCCAACACCTCTTCCTGCCAGCCCTCTGCTTTTTGCGCATCAATCAATAAATTTTGTTCAGCGTCCTTACAATCACGATTGGTTTGATCTAAATCGGTTTGTAACTGACGAGCGCGGTCTTGCACGTGGTGAATGGTTTGTTCGATGCGCGCTATGTCTGCACCAATCGCATAATAACGGCCTTGTACTTCGTTGAACTTATCGCCCATCTCAGTATATTGACTGCGATATTTTTCAATTTGTGTATCTTTATTGACCTGTTCGGTAATAAAAGATTCCATGCGCAGTTCTAAATCGCGAATACCTAATTGCTTGGCTTTGGCCTGCTCATCCAACTGTTGGAACTTTAAGGCCTGCAACTGCGCTTTGAATAGACGCTCTTCCTTTTTGAATTCAGTATATTTTTCTGCGGACTGGGCCTGACGTTGCAAGCGCGATAATTGGCGCTCCAGTTCATCGCGAATATCAGTTAAACGCTCAAGGTTTTCTTTGGTGCGACGCATACGCGCTTCGGTATCGCGACGGCGTTCTTTATATTTGGAAATACCTGCGGCTTCTTCAATGTAAACACGTAAATCTTCGGGCTTGGCTTCGATTAATTTCGAGATCATGCCCTGCTCGATAATTGCATAACTCCGCGGCCCTAAACCTGTACCTAAAAAGATATCGGTAATATCGCGGCGGCGGCATTTAGTGCCGTTAAGGTAATAATGATTTTGCGCATCGCGAGTAACTTTGCGCTTAATAGAAATTTCGCCAAAGCCGGCATATTCACCTAACAAAGTGCCATCGCTGTTATCAAAGATCAGCTCAATAGAGGCCTGACCAACCGGTTTGCGACCGCTAGAACCGTTAAAAATAACATCTGTCATGTTTTCGCCGCGCAGGTTTTTAGCGGACGATTCGCCCATCACCCAACGCACAGCATCAATAATATTGGATTTACCGCAACCATTAGGGCCCACAACAGCACAAAGATTACTGGGAAAATTGACCGTCGTAGGGTCAACAAAAGATTTAAAGCCTGCCAGCTTGATGCACTTTAGCCGCATGTTACATGTCACTCTGAAATAGTAAGGGCACTGAACGCATAGGGTTAAACCCGCTAGTAAAGTTAGTTTAGCTAGCTGTTTGATTTCATTATTGTTTTGACCTGAGCAAGGCCAGAACACGAAAGGCTCAGCAAATCTGTAAAAGGCAGGATTCTACACGTTTTGAGCGGGCTTGATAAAGGCATTTGCGCGCAAAGTGGCCGCTAAAAAATGCAATCACCCATGACTTGGGTGATTTTTAAGCAGGAAGGGTAATAAGAAATACTCCCTCCCTC
>JANYIO010000148.1 GCA_025362015.1 Gammaproteobacteria bacterium
TGTCACTGAAATTGCCAAAAATGAATACTGCGGCGATTGGGATAACAACCCTAATACTTGTCCGTGTGAACCAGGAAAACGTTATTACGGTCGCGGCCCGATACAATTAAGCTGGAATGGCAACTACTGTGCGGCGGGCGATGCTCTTGGCTTGGATTTACGCAGATACCCCGAGCAAGTTGAACAAAACCCCACAATTGCTTGGAAAACGGCACTATGGTTTTGGATGACACAACAAGGTGCAGGGTTTTGGACCGGCCACGCCGATATTGTTGATGACCATGGGTTCGGCGAAACCATTCGCACCATTAATGGCTCGCTCGAATGTAATGGTGGGAACGCCGCTCAAGTACAAAGCCGTATAAATGAATTTAATCGTTTTATCGGAATTCTCGGCACCAATGCAGGCCCAGGTAATCTTGGCTGTTAAGTTTAGATATTTAAAGAACCCGACCTCTGCTAAATCCGTTTAGTAGAGGTTTTAATGTTAATAATAACGAGGATGTACCCATGTTTAACCGTAACTCCCTTACATTAAAGCTGCTAGGTAGCAGCTTAGGTATGCTGCTTTCACTCGGCTCACACGCCGTGGTGTTCCAAGCAGAAGACTACAATGTGTTTAATGACCTTACGCCGGGCAATATTGGTGGCGCCTATCGCAACGACAGTGTCGATATAGAAGCAACTCAAGATACAGGCGGTGGTTTTAACGTCGGCTGGATCGATGCAAATGAGTGGCTCGTTTACAACAATCTTAACATTCCTACTACAGGCAGCTACACCATCAAAATGCGTGTTGCTAGTCAATCTGGCGCTACCGCTTCGGTTGATCTTAATGGCGGCTCCGTGCTGTTAGGCGACATGATTATTCCATCAACAGGCGGCTGGCAAAGCTGGACAACCGTTACCAAAACCGTAAACATTAATGCTGGCACCTATAATCTTGGCGTGTTTGCTAAAACCGCAGGCTGGAACTTTAACTGGATAGAAGTTGTATCCAACGGCGGCGGCAGTACAACTGGCAGCGTGGCAACACTGTATCAACACTGTAATTACGGTGGTTGGTCAGCAGGGTTTGATGCCGCAGGTTCTTACGATATGAATGCCATTATTGCAAAAGGTGGTAAAAATGATGATGCGTCGTCACTTCGCATAGCTCCAGGTTACGAAGCCGTTCTTTACCAAGACTGGAATTTCACTGGTGCTTCGGTTGTTATTGGTGGTGATAATGCTTGCATCAGCAATTTCAACGATCAAGCGTCTTCCATTGTCATCCGCAAAGTAGCAAGCGGACCTACTTGGGCAGATGAATTCAACAATATTGATATGAATACCTGGAGTTTCGAAACTGGCGGTGGCGGCTTTGGCAACAACGAGCGCGAGTATTACACCAACGGCCAAAATGCATCTATTCAATACGACGCTGCTGCTGGCAGCAATGTGCTGGTGCTTGAAGCGCGCAAAGACAATCCAGCTAATTACGGATGCTGGTACGGTCGCTGTGAATATACCTCAACCCGCATGGTAACTAATGGCAAAAAGACATTCCAATACGGTCGCATTGAAGCTCGTATGAAACTGCCCCAAACCCAAGGTATCTGGCCAGCATTTTGGCTGCTAGGCGCCGACATTGGTCAAGTAGGTTGGCCAACCTGCGGTGAAATTGACATCATGGAACACGTAGGCTTTGAGCCTGTTGTCACCCATGGCGCCATGCACGGCCCTGGCTACTCAGGTAACACACCATTTATTGGTGCTAATTACCTCAACGAATCAGTCAGCAATAACTATCATGTTTATGCGGTGGAATGGAATAGCAGCGGCGTAAGCTATTTTGTTGACGGTAATAAGTTCTTTAGCGTAAGCCGCGCACAAGTACAAACTTACGGCAATTGGGTTTACGATCACCCGATGTTTATTCTCTTAAACGTAGCAGTTGGCGGTCAATGGCCAGGCAACCCCGATGGTAGCAGTAGCTTCCCACAACGTATGTCGATAGATTACATTAGAGTTTATCAATAAATAATTAACCCTTGAGGCTCGCCGTCGCGAGTCTCAAGGGTTATTTTTATCCACATTATGTTCCAAGACATGCCCTTTTTTCTGCCCCTTCGAATTTTCAGACTCTCCATTGACTTCACGCTCATGCTCATAAACATTGCCACCAAAATTCTGATCATTAGCACCAAAACCCGTGGCGCCAAATGAGGATTTCAACGCAAATTTACGCAACCAACGCCGCAACAAAAACTGACGTATAGGCGGCATCAATAATACAATTGCCAAAAAATCCGTCGCAAATCCTGGAATAATTAATAACACCGCTGCAATCGCTTTCACCAATGCATCTGCCAGTGTTTCTGCTGGTGCTGCGCCGGCTTGCATTTGGCGAGCCGCATCCAGCATTGCTGTCGCCCCCAAATAACGTAAAATATTTACGCCAAAAAAAGCTGCCCCAACAAGCCATACAATTACCGCCAAAGCACCGATTTCAGCGCCTATTTTTATAAAAAGGTAAATTTCAAGCGCAGGTAATAACAACAAAAACAAAATGGGCATAAGTGTATTTCTCTTGCAAAATATAAATTGTTGTCAGTGTATCATTAGCGCTTCGACTTATTCGATTACCTAACTTTCAATTGCCTCACTATCAATTATCTCACTATGACGAATATAACCAATTCCGCTCAAGAAGCCGTTTATCTGGCGCTATCTACGATACCATCTGGACGAGTTGTTGCTTATGGCCAACTCGCCAAGCTGGCGGGACTAACCAATGGCGCACGACAGGTCGGGCGCATTTTATGTAACTTACCAAAAGATTCAAACTTGCCATGGCATCGAGTGGTGAATGCGCAAGGCAAAATTTCGCTGCCGCAGGATTCAAATTCTTACCGCGAGCAACATCAACTTCTAACAGCTGAAGGTATTGAAATTAAAAATGGAAAAATCAAGTTATCAATTTACGGTTACAATAACTGAACTTAACTACTTACACTGAAAACACTTATGACTACAGATACCTCAGCAAACGATAACAATAATTACAAAGGTTGGAGAGGTATTCAACGAGCCTTCGCAACACCTTCTGCATTAACACTTCTATTTTTAGGATTTGGCTCTGGACTTCCGTTTCTCCTGGTTGGCGGTACTTTATCTACTTGGTTGCGCGATACAGGAGTAGCACTTAGCGCGATTGGCTTAGTGAGTTATGCAAGTTTTTTTTACGTGCTTAAATTTTTATGGGCGCCCCTCATTGATCGTTACCCACTGCCCTTTTTAGGTCGCCGAAAAGGTTGGTTGACTATCTCGCAAATCATTCTTGTGGGCGCACTCATTAGCATGGCGCTATTAGGGCCCAGCTCATCGCTTACCATCTTCGTCGTATTAGCAGGATTAGTCGCATTTGCGGGTGCAACTCAGGATATTGTTGTAGATGCTTATCGTATCGAAATCGCACCGGTCAAATCGCAAGCGGCACTCGCAGCCGCTTATATTTTGGGATATCGCGTAGCATTGATTCTATCAGGCGCCGTAACACTTTATTTAGCTGAGCTCGTGGGCTGGACTAAAGCTTATCTAGTGATGGCCGCTTGTATGTTGTTACCATTGATTGCAGGGCTCCTATCAAAAGAACCTAATCCTGAAAATGGATTGTCTATTCGCGAAATTCACTTGCGCGATGCATTTCTAAAACCCTTTCAAGAATTTTTTACACGCAACGGCGTGTTACTCGCGCTAGCTTTATTGGCATTTGTGGGTTTATTTAAACTACCCGACCAAATGATTGGTGTATTGGCTGGGCCATTTTACTTAGACTCGGGTTTTACCAAAGCCGATATCGCCACAATATCAAAACTCTATGGGGTTTGGATTGGTATTGCGGGAGCATTTTTAGGTGGTGTTTGCGTTGCGGCATTTAATATTAAACACGTGCTAATTGTTGCTGCTATAGCTGTTGCGGTTTCCAATCTTACCTTCTTATTAATGGCTATCCATCCTGGAGAAACCTGGGCATTTTTTGCAGCGATTAGCGCTGACAATTTGTCGCAAGGTTTTGCAGGCGTTGTATTGGTTGCATTTATGTCTAGTCTCACTGATCGCAACTTTACCGCCACGCAATATGCACTGCTTGTATCACTGGCGAACTTACCGGGTAAGTTTATTGGCGGAGTATCGGGTTATATTGTGGAAGCGACCAATTATCAAACATTTTTTGTATTGAGTACATTTTCTGTTGTGCCTACATTGTTATTGTTAGCATGGCTTTGGAAAAAAATAGAAATAAAATAGCGTAAGGGCGCAGCAAGCAGCGCTCTTACAGTTGAAAAAATTTAATCGCGGAAATTAGTATATTGCAGTGGTATTTCAATATCCGATGCACGCAACATGGCCATGCATTCTTGTAAATCATCACGTTTTTTTCCAGTAACGCGTATTTGTTCGCCTTGAATGGACGCCTGCACTTTCATTTTTTCGTCTTTAATCATTTTGACGATTTTTTTCGCAAGTTCAATTTCTACGCCGGTACGTACAAGAATGTCCTTCTTCACTTGTTTGCCAAAGGTTTTAACATTTTTAACTTCAAGACAAGAAATGCCGATGCCATTTTTATGCAGCGAACTCCTCAATGCATCCAACATGGAATCGAGTTGAGATTCTGCATCAGCGATCATGGTAATTTCAAACTCTTTACGATCATAACGTGCGTCTACACCTTTAAAATCGTAACGATTGGTGATTACACGTGAGGCTTGATCAATAGCGTTGGTAAGTTCGTGTTTATCAACTTCTGAAACAATATCAAACGACGGCATAAATTTACCTCAGGGTCTTTTATAGACTTAAAAAATAGACTTAAAAACTAGTAATATTAAACAATGTTGCAAATGCAATGACGCCCACGCAAAACAACAATGAGCGCGAATACAGTGGAATACTTGATTTCACGAGCGCAAAAGAATAAGCCGGCTCTACTTGCGGGCTCAATGTTAACCCAACCAAATCCTCTAGCACATCTTGCGCTTCTACATTTGCTTCTGCTTCTTTCATTACATCTTCAGAATATTTTTTTGCTCTAGCTTCTGCGGTTTGCATGTAATCATCAGCTGCTTTTATATGAATATCAGTTGGTGCACTTAAGGCACCGCGCAAACAATTATTTAAAATAGTGACGGATGAGCTTTGCGTATCCAAAAAACTTTCACGCCATGGGCAGCTATCAAAGTTACCCACAAACGCCCAGGTTAATCCCATTAATCGCACAGCGGGCAATTCAATTAGCCACAACCATTTGTCAGCCAATTGTGCATCCACCGTATTGGGCACTGTGTGCTCTCGATACAGCACACTTAAACGATATAACAATGCACCTATAGCACCGGCGATAAAAAACCAAAACAACACGGCAAATGTACGCTCAAAACCACGGTAACTAATTACTTTGAGCGCTTGTGTATGCAATGTTTTCCAATCGCTGATATCACTATCATCGTCATTTAAATTAACATTGCCACGTAACTCAGCGATGATTTTACTAGCCACTACGGTATCGCCACGTGTTGCTGTAATAATGTAGTTATTCACATCAGCCACAAAATTTCCACGTCCTAAACTGTAAAGCAGTACAGGTACGTAAATAAAAAATAAATAGGGCGATGGACCATGCTCTCTATCATCCCAGATACTAATCGCTAAAATACTAACAACTAACAGGCCAAGAGGAATAACCAGCACTAATATCATCGGGAGCAACGGGGTAGATGATGCAGCGGGTAATGCACGCGACTTATTTAATAAACCTACGAACCAACCATCATGCTGTAAAACAGTACCAAAGGTTGTTAAGTGGACAATGGCCAATACCGCAATCAAACTCAAAAAAATCATATGCTACCCGCTGGTGAGTAAAGAATGGAAACGCGCCCAATCAAACGCGGAACCAGGATCGGTTTTTCGCTCTGGTGCAATATCACTATGACCAACAATGCGCTCAGGCGTAATTTTAGGGTAAGTCGCCAATAATTTGCGAGTTACTTCTGCCAAGGCAGTATATTGATTATCAGTGTAAGCAATATTATCGCAACCTTCCATTTCAATGCCGATACTATAATCATTACAATTTTCAATATTGTTAAATGCTGAAGCTCCTGCATGCCAGGCCCGCTCGGTGAAAGCGACAAATTGTGTGACATTCCCTAAACGGTCGATAAAAAGATGCGCTGAAACTTTCAGCTCAGCAATAGTTTCAAAATAGGGATGAAGCGAAGGATCTAGCTGATTGCTGAAAAAAGCCGCAACAAACCCAGTGCCGAATTCACCGGGAGGTAGGCTAATATTATGGATAACAAGAAGGCTAATCTCTTGCCCTAACGGGCGTTGGTTTGCATTGGGCGACGGGCATTGCACCGCATTTGCCAACCAACCATCGACTGAAATCACTGGAAGTACCCACCTATCAAATCAAGTGGGCATGATAAACCTTGGGAAAGCGCTTTGCACCCCAAACCAACACTAACATGTCACTTAGATTGAAGCAGCGTCATCTATTTGCACGCCACTTTATCTATTTGCACGCAAATTACCTATCACCGCTTCTAACGCGCGATCAAACAACATACCGTCATCCAACAAATGTAAACGGCCCGACTTAAGCGCTAACGCCAAACTCATACGTGTCTCTTCTGCGACTTTCATACCTGAACGATTTACAAAGATGTATTTTCCGGTAGCACGAATAATTGCAGCTAAACGGCAGCGAAACTTTTGGCCATCTTCACTTTGCATTTCAAACCAGCTACCTTGAGTGATATTACTCACCAAACCTAAATGTTGATCACCTTCAGGTAATTCATTTTCCACCGCACCAACAACATTCCGCTCACTATTAACAACAATAGTTTCCAGCGATGCTAATGAGGTGTCTTTTTCAATTGATGGCTCTACTGCGGGCTCTACCACCACTGCAGCAACATCTTGAGTAGCTTTTACAGGAACAGCTACCGGTTTCGCTTCAGCTTCAACATTGGCGATTGCTGTTGGCGCTGCAGAGATAATCGTTAGTTTTACAGCAGGCGTGACGCTATTTACTGCTGCGCCACTGACAACAACAGGATTGACATTAATGGGTGCAGCCACAGGAGGATTAACGGGTTGCGCAACCTCTGGTGCCTTAGGCACAGCACGTAAACGCATTAAATGTAACGCTTCTAATTGTTTAAATAATTGCGTGGTTTCAAATGGACTGTAAGAAATCTCCTCCAAACCATGACGCAATTTTTGTAACAGCTCTGGCACCAACTTTAATAAACCTTGACGATTTTCTTTGTTGAGAGGGGCCGTTAAACTCCATACTAACTGTTGTGCTGTGCGAATTCCCGCTTGCCACTCGTCACTGTCTACACCTTGTTTTAACGCTGTAATAAACAATACGTTACCCCAAGCATCACGCAATAATTTTTGCGCAGGCGCGGGCAAATCATGACCAGAGGTAACGCGATTTAAGATCGCATCCACTTGCCCGCGGGCGCGCTCAGTTTTTGCCTTGCCATCTTCTGCATCAATAGTCCGCTGTTCCAAAATTTGTGCACGACGCTTATCCTTTTCAAGAAAAGCACGAAAATCCGTTAACAAATTATTGAAAATACCCATGTCGGCTTCAAAATCCGACAAAATAGTTTGTACCGTTGCTTCCATCTTGTTGTACAAACTATCTTTGCGTTGATTTTCTTCACTACTTTCTTGCCAACCCAATGCCGACATTGCCATTTCATTTAACAAACGCCGCGCGGGATGACCACCTTTACTAAAAAAAGATTTGTCGGCAATAGCAACTTTAACCATAGGGAGTTGCAAGCGACCAATCAACGCCTTCATCGGCGCAGCTAAATTACGATCATCCAAAATAAAATCAAACATCATGCTGACGAGATTAATAATATCGTCGTCAACCTGATTAATAGCTGGCGCAGGCTGATTTGGTGCAGCGGGATGCAATAAACTTTTTAGTAATTCGCGCACATTTAAGTGTGCAGAGTTTGCGGATGATGCAGCAGTATTAAAACTATTTTGATGTTGTGCGAGCGATAAAATTTTCACCAGCTCTTGACTGGCAATTTCCTCACCCGCATTACGTTGCATAGGCGCGGCATTACGTGACCCCAACAAATCACGCAAGGTATGCAAAACTTGATTGGTTTGATCATCATAGGAGGCAGGACTAGAAGCAGCTTGTGCGCTACTTGAAGATCCTCCAGAGCCCAGGGTACTACCCCCATAATTCGCCGAAATACCTGCACCGTAATGATTAGTTGCAGCAGGAGACTCAGTACGCTTGGGGCGAGCGTCCGACTTTAACGACGGCATTATGTTTGCGTCAATTAACGATTGATTGAGCGCTTTAAATAACCCACCCAAGTTGGTCATTATCATGTTATCGAATAACTTAAGCAGCACTAGTTTAGCTTTAACATCAATATCTAAACTTTTTGAAGCCTCATTAAAAGCATTGCAGATTACATCAACACCCAGCGGGTTATTTTTTTGATAAACCTTGATTGGAACTAAATGGTCAATACGAAACGTCAAATGCTGAATAGCTTCGGCATATTGTTCATTGGCTTTATTGATCATCGCATCAATAGCCACCATCTCTTCAAGATCATCATTTTTGACGAGCGACAAATCATCCAGTGAAAACTCTTTGTTTTCTCCTGCAATTTCATCGCGGTAAGCTGTGTGATCCAAGAGTTGTGCAAAGCGAATATCAATGCTGCGAAAAAAGGTAGTTTCCATCGCCCTACGACGTAAGCGTACTTCGCGCATGGAATCGAAATATAGATTTTGCTCATGGTTGTTCTTGGCTTTATCCGCCAACTCAAACATGGCGTCATCTACCTTATCAAACAAATCACGCAGCAACCCTTGTAGTTGCTGACGCGCCTTGTCACGCAATGAGTGCATTGCAGCAGGTAACCGAGCAAGAACAATCGGTACAGGGGCGCCTGAATTTCTTTCGGGCTTCAACTGTACAACATTATTTTGCTCAGAGCGGGCCTGGTCTGCGCGGGGCTGTTCTGACATGATAATCACCACCCAAAAAAACTTTACCACTTGAGTATAACGAAACCTCTCACTCCCTCTAGTGGTAAATGTTGAATGCGAGAGCTATATCACAATTAGGAATAGCTAGTATTTTTTCTTATATCTTTTGACGCCACTTTTTTCTGTAGCTTTAACTAAGCGCTATAAACATAATCTCTAAACATGATAGCCAATGCTCAAATAATCATTTCACCTCCAAAAATACTATCGGGTATCATGCACATCCCCACAATATAATGACATCACTATGATTCACGCCTTCACTAAAGACATTCCAAACCTCATTAATAGCATCGCTAACAATGTTAAAGCGGCGTTAATCGAAGATATAGGCACGGGCGATATCACCGCCGAATTAATTCCAGCTACACAACAAACAACAGCAACCGTCATTACTCGTGAAGATTGTATTTTTTGCGGCCGCGATTGGGTAAACGAAGTATTTCGACAACTTGATACTACCGTGATTATTGAATGGTTTGTAGATGACGGCCAGGCAGTAACCGCCAACACCATATTATTTAGCTTGAGTGGCACTGCCCGCAGCCTACTTACCGGTGAGCGTACTGCGCTTAATTTTGTACAAACACTCTCCGGTACAGCAACCACCAGCAATGACTATGCTCAACTGGTTGCGCACACGTCGGTCAAACTATTAGACACCCGTAAAACCCTACCCGGCCTGCGTGATGCGCAAAAATATGCGGTGGCTTGCGGAGGTTGTCATAATCATCGCATTGGTTTATACGATGCGTTTCTCATCAAGGAAAACCACATTGCAGCAAGCGGCGGAATCGCTAATGCCGTTGCCACCGCTCGCAGCATCGCACCGAGTAAACCAGTTGAAGTGGAAGTAGAAAATCTAGAAGAGTTAGATCAGGCCCTGCTGGCAGGCGCCGATATCATCATGCTCGATAATTTTACGCTGGAGGATATGTACGCCGCAGTTGCTATCAATAAGCGAAAGGCAAAACTTGAAGCCTCCGGCAATGTCACGGAACAAACGCTAGCCGCTATAGCTGCAACCGGGGTCGATTACATTTCGTTGGGTGCACTTACTAAGCATTGTAGAGCGGTGGATTTGTCGATGCGGATAATTAGCAATTCATATACTCAAACTAAATAGTCACCTCGGAAAAACCGTAAGCGCAGTACGAACCACACTCTAATAATCCGCACATTTTTTTATTAGCGTAGCGCCTCCAATTTTCTCAGGAAGCTTTATGTATACTCGCAGTCAAGAAGAATGGCGAAAGTTGTTTGCGCGACAAGCGGCGAGCGGTTTACCGGCGCGGCATTTTTGTCATCAACATAATATTTGCCCCAAGTATTTCAGTGTACGTAAAAAACAATTAGCATGGAGTGCGCCTGCTACATTGCCGTCCGCTTTTGTACCGATTGTTGTTGCTAAAAAATCGCAAGCATCCGCAGCGCACGCCATTGCGACACCATTGCCTGCACTCGTGTTGCATCATAACGCGTGCGCATGTCATTTTGAAAGTCTGCCTGACTCTGAGTGGCTTGCGCACTTTCTGCGAGTATTGACATGATCCAGTGGGATGACGTGTCGATTTATTTGCATCGTCTGCCAGTGGATTTTCGCAAGTCCATTAACGGGCCGAGTGTTCTTGTTCAGGAAACAATGCAGCTGTCACCATTTTCACCAGCATTGTTTGTGTTCGGCAATCGCCAGCGCGATAAAATCAAAATATTGTTTTGGGACAAAACCGGTTACTGCCTCTTTTATAAGCGCCTCGAAAAACATAAATTCAAATGGCCGAAATCCGGCGATTCCGTTCTGAATTTATCCGGCGAACAGTTTTCTTGGTTGTTACGTGGTCTGGATATCGCTAAATTAACACCGCACCCTGCACAGTATTTTTCAACGCTCGTATAAATACACTATTCGAATAATGGTGAAGTATTTGGTAAAATCCTTTCATGGAAAATATCACTGATCTCGAACAAAAAATTACATTATTGCAGCGAGAGCTTGCAGCAAAAAATAATTCGCTTCAAGAAAAAAACACGTATATCCAAAGCCTTGAAGAATATATTCTCTCGCTCAGGCACCAACAGTTTGGCAGCTCCAGTGAAAAATTATCGCCAACACAGGCTGAATTGTTTGATGAACCAGAGGGTGATGAAGAATGTGAAATTCATGATGCGACCATTGAAATTCCGGCACACACGCGCAGCACCAAAAGACGCGTTTCCATTCCCGCCGAATTGCCTCGTGTTGAAGTTATCCATGATTTGCCGGATGATCAGAAGATATGCCCACACGGCGGCACTGCATTAAAATGCATCGGCAACGAAACCCACGAACAGCTGGATAATATTCCTGCCACTATTCATCATGTTCGCTTGAAATACGCATGTCCCTGCTGTGAAAAATATCTTTTCACAGCACCAAAGCCTGCGCAGCCGATTGAGAAGAGTATTGCCTCACCAGAATTGCTCGCTTACATCACCACACAAAAATATGTGGATGCCTTGCCTCTGTATCGCCAAACTGAAATCTTTAAACGTATCGGTATTGCAAGCGAATGGCCTTGAACCCTATTTGTATTTGAAAAGAGTTTTTACAGAGCTACCAAACGCAACGACGCTTACGAAGATTGAAATACTATTGCCGTGGAATTTTCGGAAAACAAACTGACAATAAAAAAAAGGGGCATTGCATCCTGCTAGCCCTTTGCTCCTGCGTGGGTAAGTGATCATCCTAATCACCTCGGTATCCTGCCTGACCCCTGTTTTACATTTCAACTTCATCCTGAAGCCAAACACCTTAACCGCGACATCCCGTTTTTGGTTAACGTCCTTGCGTTGCCTATTTTAAGTATTTTGCTGGTATTGGAAAGTCTTCAAGTCTGATTTTTTGTAAGAAATTGACTACGCCGCTATGTCAAGGCTGGGGTTTGTGCTGCGCTTACATTAGATTAAAAAGTAGGCACCCTAACCCACATTATCCTAGTTTTCACTGATAAAATGCGCCAAATGCTGGCAGCCTCACACAAGCATTTATTTATCCCACCAAGCTCCAATACCTGCAATTCCTTGCGCACCAGCTGCAATTGCTTGCGGTAAATCTGCTTCAGACATTCCTCCCAATGCGAATACGGGAACGGTGGCAGGCTCAACTAAATGTGAAAAATTCTCCCAGCCAATAACAGTTGCATTTGGATGTGAGGGCGTGGATACAACCGGCGATAAAAAAATATAATCGACACCAATTTTTTCGGCATGCGCAATTTCATCAGTATTATGACAAGAAGCACCAAGTAAAATTGATTGCGCTACAGGGCGCGTATCACAATGCATTAATTGTTGCGAATTAAGATGAAGACCAAGATGAGGAAGAGAAATATTAAAGGTTAGAAAATCTTGCGGGGATGTATTTAAAATAAGTTTTGTTAAATGTTTATCACAAAGCTGTGTTAATTTTTCAGCAAGTGTAAAAAAAATAGGTGCTGCTGGATTCTGCACTCGCAATTGCACGCAACGAATACCTGCAATTAACGCTCGCTCGGTGCGTAGCAAATATTCGTCATCAGAAGTTGCATCACCGGTTATTAATAAACGTCGCGGCAAATTAATAGCAGTAATAATAGGACGATTTGCTGCGGGAAATTCATATTGATCTAAATCTTTTGGTGCAACCCATATAATAGGTTGACCTTCATTACCCTGCGGCTCACCAAAAAATTTAGTAACTTTATGAACGTCCAGCAATACAGTTTTATCGCCATTTTCGTCACCATGTTTATCACTATAAGTATGGCGAATTTTTATTAGTGGCTCAGTGGTAATTACATTTATCGCCAACTCTTCTTGCAGTTCACGCTTGAGTGCTTGAAATAAAGTTTCGCCCTGTTCTACTTTTCCACCAGGAAATTCCCACAAGCCGCCCTGATGCACTTGCTCGGGGCGTTTTGCGATAAGGATGTTGCCATCGTTGTTAATTATGACGCCGACTGCGACGTGAATTATTCTAGCCACAAAAAATAACTCTTATGAACGGCATGAACTGAAGTTAATTTCCAATGCTTTTATTTAAGGGCACCACCGGAAATTCAATTTGCGTGATGATGGCGAGGCATTTTCGCACAGAGAACCGCAGTTTATACGTTATAAATGAGGATTCGAGTACGAAAATAACGACGCTAGCGCACGAAAAGTGGATTTCCGGAGGTGCCCTTAGGATCGATAATCTGCGTTGATACGCACATATTCGTAAGATAAATCTGTAGTCCAAATTGTTTCTACAAAATTACCACGACCAAGATTAATATTAATTCCAATCTCAGCGCCGTTCATAACTGCCTGCCCTTGAGCTTCAGTGTAAGTTGCTGCGCGCCCACCATTTTCTACTATCAATACATCATTTAAATGCACGCGTACTTTGTTAGCATCAAGACTATCCACGCCAGCATAACCAATCGCGGCAACAATTCGCCCCCAGTTCGGATCAGAAGCAAAGAGCGCAGTTTTAATTAAGGGCGAATGCGCTACCGCATAACCTACCGCTAAACATTCATCGCGATTTGCTCCACCGCTAACAGCAACAGTGACAAATTTTGTTGCACCTTCGCCATCACTCACAATACTTTTAGCTAAATAAACATATGCTGCAATAATTGTTGCGCGTAATTTTTCATAAAGCTCTCCAGCAGAGGCCTTAACTTCCGGTAAATCTACTTGACCTGATGCAATTAAAATACACGAATCATTAGTAGAGGTATCACCATCAATCGTGATGCGATTAAATGATTTATCCGCTGCTTCACGCGCAAGTTCCTGCAACAATGGTTGTGCAATTTTTGCGTCGGTTGCTATATAGCCCAGCATAGTGGCCATATTCGGTTTAATCATTCCCGCGCCTTTAGCGATACCATTAACAGTGATAACTTTACCTTGATACTCAAATTGTTCGCTAAAGCCTTTAGCCCGAGTGTCCGTTGTCATGATGCCTGCACCAGCATCATCCCAACCATTTTCGTTAACGCTGGCCAAAGCCTCAGGAATTACGGCTGTAATTTTTGCAAGTGGTAAAGGTTCGCCAATAACGCCAGTTGAAAACGGCAATATTTGTGCAGCATCAATGCCCTTTAACTCTGCAATAGCAGCACATGTTGCTTTAGCATCAAGCAAACCTTGTTCACCAGTACAAGCATTGGCATTGCCCGAGTTAATAATTAAATAGCGAATAGATGCAGCGGCCAAATGCTCGCGACACACAGTAACCGGTGCCGCGCAAAATGCATTTTTAGTAAACACACCCGCTACATTACTGCCTTCTGCCAATTCAAATAAAACCACATCACGGCGATTAATTTTTTTAATCCCAGCGCAAACAGCTGTTAATTTAACACCTTTTACTGGGTGCATTTTTGGAAAAGGATATTCATTAACTGCCATAATAAAATCTCTACAAATTAATTTTTTTGGTATTTCTATTTATTAGAAATACATCAATCCAACTGTCCATGACAACTTTTGTATTTTTTTCCAGAACCACAAGGGCAAGCATCATTACGCCCTACTTTTCGGCCTTCTCGTACAACGGGTGGATGAGCTAATTTTGGTGGTGGAACGGGCTGCCCTAAGGCGGCCATCTCCTCATGGTGCAATTGCATTTTTTGACGCGCCAATTCCTCACGGCGTTGCAACTCCATTGCTTCCATTTGTTCGCGCGATATAGGCTCTACACGCGCCATTAAATGCACAGTCTCGCGCTTCACGCTTTGCAACATACCTTGAAATAATTCAAAAGCTTCACGTTTATATTCTTGTTTGGGATTTTTTTGTGCATAAGAACGCAAGTTAATACCTTGACGCAAATGATCCATACTGGACAACTGTTCTTTCCAGGAATTATCGAGCACCTGCAACATAACTTGCTTTTCAATTTCTAGCAGTATGTCGCCAATGCGTTCACATTTAACATCATAAGCTGCTTGAATTTCAGTAAGAATTTTTTTACGCAAAGTGTCTTCATGTAACCGAGTATCTTCCTCCAGCCATTTTGCAATAGGAAGCTGTACCCCAAAATCCATTTCAATTTGTTTTTCCAAACCAGGAATATCCCATTGATCTTCAATGGATTGCAGAGGAATATAAGTCAACACCATTTCTTCAACTACGTCTGCGCGAATTGCGGTAATAGTGTCGCGAATATTATCGGCATCTAATAATTCATTGCGTTGATTGTAAATAATTTGGCGCTGATCATTTGCCACATCATCAAATTCAAGCAATTGTTTACGAATATCAAAGTTGCGCCCTTCTACTTTACGCTGTGCTTTTTCAATCGCATTATTAACCATGCTATGCTCGATGGCTTCACCTTGCTCCATCCCCAAGGCTTGCATAAAATTACGTACACGATCTGATGCAAAAATACGCATCAAGTTATCTTCCAGTGATAAATAAAAACGAGTTAAACCCGGATCACCTTGACGACCAGAACGGCCACGTAATTGATTATCAATACGGCGTGATT
The DNA here is from genome assembly GCA_025362015.1 of Gammaproteobacteria bacterium. GTDB lineage: Bacteria > Pseudomonadota > Gammaproteobacteria > Pseudomonadales > Cellvibrionaceae > Cellvibrio. The sequence goes on from JANYIO010000148.1 coordinate 15,608, forward strand.
CATGGCGCTCGGTACCAACAATATGCAAACCACCTGCGGCTAGCACAATTTCATTTCGCTTTTTCCATTCAGATTTAATATCTGCAATTTGTTCGGGGGTTGGATTGGTGAGCTTTTCAATTTCCGACTCCCAACGACCACCCAATACAATATCAGTACCGCGGCCAGCCATATTGGTAGCAATAGTAACCGTACCAGGGCGACCAGCCTGGGCAATAATTTCTGCTTCCTGTGCGTGAAATTTTGCATTTAATACCTGGTGTTTTATGCCCGCTTTAGTTAAGCGGCGTGACATTTCTTCCGAAGTTTCGATGGATGCTGTACCGACTAAAATGGGTGCATTTTTAGCTTGATAGGTTTTTACATCATTAACAATAGCTTGATATTTTTCTTCGACTGACAAGAAAACCAAATCGTTCAAATCGAGGCGCAATCTGGGTTTATTGGTAGGAATAACCACCACATCCAACGCATAAATTTCACGAAATTCGTAGGCTTCGGTATCGGCTGTTCCCGTCATTCCTGATAACACTGGATACAAACGGAAATAATTTTGGAAGGTCGTTGATGCCAACGTTTGACTTTCACTTTGTATTGCAACACCCTCTTTAGCTTCAATCGCCTGATGCAAACCTTCGCTCAAGCGACGACCTTGCATGGTACGACCAGTATGTTCATCCACCAACACAACTTGATTTTCTTCAACGATATATTCGACATCACGATGAAATAACGCACGCGCTTTTAACGCAGAACCGACATGATGCAACAACGTTAAATTATTAGCAGCATAAAGATTTTCATCGGACTTTAATAAGTTTGCGCGTATTAATAAATCTTCAACACGCTGATGCCCTGCCTCTGTTAATTCTACTTGTCTGGATTTTTCATCAACGGTAAAGTCGCCTGGTTCGGTAATAACTTTTCTATCACCGTCTTCTCCATTATCAATTTGCTGCTTCAGACTTCCTACCAAGGAATGCATGCGCTTGTAAAGTTCAGAGCTATTTTCCGTTGCACCAGAAATAACCAAGGGTGTACGCGCTTCATCAATTAAAATTGAATCCACTTCATCGATAACCGCAAAATTTAATGGGCGCTGCACCTTATCCGCTTTATGCAAAGCCATGTTATCGCGTAAATAATCAAAACCGTATTCGTTATTGGTACCGTAAGTAATATCTGAATTATAAGCTTCACGTTTTGTTGGCGGCACTTGCATTGATAAAATAACACCAACACTCATGCCGAGAAATTCATACACCGGGCGCATCCAGTTTGCATCGCGACTGGCGAGATAATCATTCACCGTTACAATATGTACACCTTTTCCTGTCAACGCATGCAAATAACTTGGCAAGGTCGACACCAGTGTTTTACCTTCGCCCGTGCGCATTTCCGCAATACGACCTTCGTGCAATGACATACCACCAATTAACTGGACGTCAAAATGACGCATACTCATTACGCGACGACTTGCCTCTCGCACTGTGGCAAAAGCTTCAGGTAATAATTGATCCAGTGTTTCACCTTTTTGGAAGCGATCGCGAAACTCTTGTGTTTTTGCTTTTAATTGCTCATCACTCAAAGCCTGCATGCCAGGTTCAAGCGTATTGATGGTTACTACCATTTTGCTCATGCGCTTAAGTTCGCGATCATTCTTGGAGCCAAAAAGCGATTTCAACAACTTATTTAACATTTTTTTTACCATTAATTACAAAAACTGAAAATGAAAAAATTCTCAAGCCCATTTGCATAGCAAATAATGACTTAAGAATAAAATAAAGGAGGCAATATGCCAGAGGGGAATATTATGGATTGACTATATGAAGATAACTAGCAGGATCAACAACGCGTCCATTTTTGTAGACTTCAAAATGTACGTGCGACCCAGTTGAGCGTCCGGTTGAACCGACAAGCGCGATAACCTGGCCTTTTTTAACCACGTCACCGAACTTAACTAAATTGATTTTGTTGTGGGCATAACGAGTTTCGAAACCAGCACCATGGCTAATTTCAACCATATTGCCGTAGCCAGCAGCGTCTGCGGATAAGGTAACCACTCCAGCAGAGACGGCAGTGATGGGCGTACCTACAGGAGAACTGAAATCCATCCCTGAGTGAAATTCAGTTTTACCGTTAAACGGGTCAATTCTATAACCAAAGGTCGACGACATAAATCCATTATCGACTGGCAAGGTATCAAATAAGGCTTCGGCCTCATAGGTTCGGGTTACTAAAATAGAGTCAAGCGCTTTAAATTGTTGCTCGCGATTCTGGATATGTTGCGCGAGTTCATTAATCGCGGTAAAGAATTCGGCGGCATTGATACTGTCAGCTTGCGTTAGTAACGGCCCACCTTTACCAGGCGGCTGTTTAAAATTAAATTCGCCTTTATCTAATTTAGCAGCTTTAGTAAGACGCTCACCTACAGCATCAAGACGCACCAGTCGCGTTTGTAAATCTGCAACTTTGGCGGTCAGGGCAGCCACATGGCTTTCTAATTGTAGTTTTGAGCTTTCAAATTTGGCCTTTTGAACAGCTAAGCTATCACCCCAGTTTCCCGGCGCATCAGCATTTAACATATCCTTTTTTTCAAAATTAATGAGCCAACTATATCCCCAAGCACCAACGACAGCGGGTATCCCCAACAAGCAGACAGACAAAATCGCACGAGACCAACCACCGAGGGTTAGGCTTCGCGTATGTCCATGATCTGAGTTGACGATAATAATTTTCATTTAGCGACAAATTTTAAGAGGGTAAGGAACCCTGGATATTTACGAATTGCACGATTTTCCGCAATCGCGACGATGACTACAGCGGATAGACGGTAACAATAGTTAATATAAATCAATTAGTTATGGAGACTTTAACAGCCAACATTTATTTCTCGATAACCTTTTTTTAAGCTGTCACAAAATCTTTTAAAACAAAGACAAGGCGCTGCAGCTTTTTCTATATTGCTTTACCACAAGACAAAATCTGTATCAATTTTAACCACTCGTATTGGAGTGTAGTAGATAAGATGGCCTTTTGCGGCCGGGGGCGAAATATCTCACAGTAAAAGAGAAAATTCCAACTAAAAATGGCTACTTCGTCACAAACCAGCAAGCCAAGTTTTGATATTAAAGTGCGGATATAGCTCTAGCGAAGGAAATAGGGGCAACATTTTCATTTTCAAAGGTAACAAATTCCCAGGCATCCTTCTGTGCAATCAGTTGTCGTAAAGCTTTATTGTTAAGCGCATGACCGGACTTATGAGCACAAAACTCACCTATCAAGCTGTACCCCATCATATATAAATCACCAATGGCATCCAGCACTTTATGTTTTACAAACTCATCTTCATAACGCAAACCTTCTTCATTCAGAATGCGATACTCATCAACAACTATGGCGTTATCCATACTGCCGCCTTTCGCCAAACCTTTGGAGCGCAAGTATTCAATTTCATGCATAAAGCCAAAAGTACGCGCGCGACTAATTTCTTTTATATAAGTGGTGCTGGAAAAATCGACAGAGGTTTTTAATGTTCGACCTTGAAACACGGGTAAATCAAACGCTATGGAAAAAGTGATTTTGAAGCCATTAAAAGGAAAAAAGCTGGCAAATTTATCACCATCGTTTATGGTGACTTCTTTTATGATACGCACAAATTTTTTCAGCGCTTGTTGCTCTTGAATACCCGCCGACTGTAACAAAAACACAAAAGGACCCGCACTGCCATCCATAATAGGAACTTCAGGCGCATCTAATTCAATAACAGCATTATCAATACCTAAACCAGCCATTGCTGAAAGCAAATGCTCAACGGTAGATACGCGTACGCTGCCATTCATCAAACAGGTCGAAAGAGTAGTCTCGCCCACATTTTCTGCAGCAGCACGAATTTCTACAGCAGGTTCCAAATCAACTCGACGAAAAACAATACCCGAATCTATTTCACCAGGAAGGAGAGTTAAATGAATTTTTTGGCCAGTATGAAGCCCCACACCCGTTGCACGAATGGCATTTTTGAGTGTTCGCTGTCTACTCATCTGGTGTTAGCCCTTCTTTAAAGCGAAAATAAACTGACAATAATAACGTCTTATTACTGCCTAAAAACAAGAACATGGTAGCAACTCAAAGGGCGATAGGCCAGTTGCACCAGCCAATCGCACCCATTGAAGCTCTCTATCATCAGTTAAATAATTAAGACCATTTAACCAGTGGCATTTAATCCAAAACAATTCATCAAAAAATAATTAATCAGCTTGGCGACGCAAAAAAGCCGGGATATCAAGATATTCTAAATCTTTATCCGCCAATGGCGCAGTTGCTACCGCTGATGTCGAACTGTTAGCGCGTAAATGCGCAGGACGATCTAGCGCACTGTAATCAATTTGGCCTGAGCTGCGACGCGTATTATCAATGACGACTTTAGTTGCTGCAGGTTTAATTTCTTTTTGTACTTGAGTAGCCATTTTTGCCATAGCTCCCAAGCCTGTTGCAACAACTGTTACACGCAATTCATTCGTCATTTCCGGATCAATAACAGTACCGACCACAACGGTGGCATCGCTTGATGCAAACTCTTCAATGATACTGCCTACTTCAGAGTATTCACCCAGGGACAAATCGATACCGGCCGTAATATTTACGAGAATACCGCGCGCACCTTGTAAATTTACATCTTCTAAGAGTGGGCTGCGAATTGCCATTTCAGCCGCTTCACGCGCACGGTTTTCACCAGTAGCACGGCCAGTACCCATCATTGCCATGCCCATTTCTGACATAACAGTGCGTACGTCAGCAAAGTCCACGTTGACCATACCCGGGCGAATAATTAAATCTGCAATACCTTGCACCGCACCCAACAATACATTGTTGGCAGCTTTAAACGCATCCAGCAGCGAGGTTTGTTTACCTAATACCGACAGTAATTTTTCGTTAGGAATAGTAATTAACGAATCAACACGCTCACTTAATTCTTGAATGCCCGCGTCGGCAATGCTCATCCGCTTACGACCTTCAAATGGAAATGGTTTGGTTACCACTGCCACTGTCAAAATTCCTAGCTCACGAGCAACATCAGCGATGACTGGCGCCGCACCTGTACCCGTACCACCACCCATTCCAGCAGCGATGAAAACCATATCCGCACCACGCAATACTTCGGCGATACGTTCACGATCTTCCAGCGCTGCTTGTCTACCAATTTCCGGATTCGCACCAGCACCTAAACCTTTGGTCATGGTACTACCCAATTGCAACACTGTTCGCGCATCAATATCTTTGAGCGCTTGCGCATCAGTATTAGCGCAGATAAATTCCACACCTTCTACTTTATTCGCAATCATGTGTTTCACAGCATTACCACCACCACCGCCAACACCGATAACTTTGATTACAGCGCTTTGATGAATACTATCAACTAATTCAAACATGGCAATTCCCCTTTCTCATGACAAGACGACATAAAATTACATTAAAAAATCAAATGATTAAAAATTACTTTGAAACAATTTTTTCAGTTTACTAAATAGTGAACCCTGGTGTTCTTTAGTGTGATGTGCCGAACGGCCAGCTTCTTGTTGCTGCTGTTTCATGGCGTAAATTAATAAGCCAACAGCTGTCGAATAAATGGGATTGTTTACAATATCCGACAAGCCCCGCACATTTTGCGGCACGCCTATGCGCACCGGCATATGAAATATTTCTTCTGCCAATTCCACCACACCTTCCATTTTTGATGTACCACCCGTTAACACAATACCGGCGGCAACTAAATCTTCATAACCACTGCGACGTAATTCTGATTGCACGAGTGTAAATAATTCGTCGTAGCGCGGCTCAACCACCTCTGCTAATGCCTGGCGCGATAAATCTCGCGGTTGACGATCACCTACACTCGGCACTTTTATAGTTTCATCCGGGCTGGTTAACTTTGCCAAAGCACAGGCATATTTAATTTTAATTTCTTCTGCATTCGGTGTTGGTGTACGCAATGCCATAGCGATGTCATTGGTGACCTGGTCACCCGCGATGGGAATAACACCGGTATGACGAATAGCGCCATCTTTAAAAATGGCGATATCGGTAGTGCCACCACCAATATCAACGACACAAACACCAAGCTCTTTTTCATCATCCGTTAACACCGCATAACTGGATGCAAGCTGCTCTAAAATAATATCCTCAACCTCTAAACCGCAGCGACGAATACATTTTTCAATATTTTGTGCAGCGTTAACCGCACAAGTCACTAAATGCACTTTGGCTTCAAGGCGAACACCTGACATGCCAAGTGGCTCTTTCACACCATCTTGCTCATCAATCAAAAATTCTTGCGGCAAAATATGCAGAATTTTTTGATCTGCGGGGATCGCAACCGCTTGCGCGGCATCAATCACACGCTCCAAATCTTGTGCAAAAACTTCACGATCACGAATCGCAACAATACCGTGCGAATTCAAACTGCGAATATGGCTACCCGCAATACCTGCGTAAACCGAGTGAATTTGGCAACCCGCCATTAATTCAGCTTCTTCAATCGCACGTTGAATAGATAACACTGTCGACTCAATATTTACTACAACACCTTTTTTCAACCCGGTCGAACGGTGCGAACCAATACCAACAATGTCTAACTGTCCTTCTGGCGTAATTGAACCCACGATAGCTACAACCTTGGATGTGCCTATATCCAGGCCTACAATCATTTTGTTGTCACTAACATTTGCCATTCGATTACCTCATTCCTAAACCAACTTAGCGAGACCAACATAACGTGGTCATAATTTATTTTTGTACAGCCTTAGCTTTTTAGGGCATCAGTTTTTTACAACATTTAGTTTTACAGCACTCACTTTTATGGCGCCAGGTTTTACAGAAGAATCAGGCTTCACGTATTTTTTTGCCATCGCAGAATCGGGAGCCCAACGCACAGCGACTCCATTGGTATACCTTACATCTATCGATTTCACATCACTCCAAACACCGCTTAAAAAATTATCGTATACAGTAACAAATCTACGCATTTTTTCCATCACTTGATCGCGTCCAATAGCAATATCTACATCATTTTTTAACGTTATTCGCCAGGATTTTTTGTTATCACACTTTAATGTGATTATTTCAAGGCCACGTGCGCGCAACAACGTGGATAAATCTTGATATTGCTGCATGATTTCACGCGCATTTATTTCGTTACCTTGCAACCAAGGCAGCCCTAAAAGTTTGTCCGCTTCCTTTACACGAATAATTTCTCCGCGTTGATTTAAAAAACCATTGGTGTCCCAACGCGCAATCGGCTGTTGCTCTGCAATTTTTACCAACAAAGTATCTGGCCAACGTCTGCTCAACGATACATGCTCAACCCAGGGGTCAGCTTCGAGCACATTTTTCAAATGATCTAAATTTAACTGTAAAAAATCGCCATCAATTTCCGCCGTAATTAATTCCATGGCACGGTTTTTTGGTAAATATTGAAATTGCCCTTCTACTGCCACACTCTTGAGTGGCCGCTCTAATAATTTTGTTACTGGCCCTGAAGCAAAGTAAGCAACACCTACAAACAGGCAAAGCAAGAACATCAAACCAACATAAATCAATGTACGTGGTACTTTTGCGCGAACTTCCTGTGCAGCGTTTGAGTTACGTTGTGGCGAAACTTTGTTGTAACCACGTTCACGACGAAATTTTGTGTCAGCTCGCGGTGCAATCGGATCATCAAAAACTGCCCGGCTGTGCTTTTCAATCCAGGGCGGCGTTTCAACGTTAGGTTTTGTTGATGCGCTGTGCTGAACATTGTTTGTGCGACCCTGAGTTTCTCGTCCAATCGATTCTCGTGCAACTGGGTTTCGTGCAACTGGTTCTCGTGCAACAATTTTTTGACTAAACGTTTCTTGTGTCGCTTCTCGACTAACAGTTTCTATCCCAGTAGTGCCGCGCCGCTCAAATGCATCGCGTGTTGTTAATTTTTTGTCGCCGATAATCGACGCTCGCACGCGCGGTTCTTTTCGCTGCGTATCCATCAATACATCTCGCTCACCATCCTGCGATGAATTAATGAATGAGTGATCAAATGGCGTTTTAGATTTCATCAAAATTACAAACTACAACGCAAAATAGTTAACACCAATTCGCTGAAGGATAAACCCCTCACCTTCGCCGCCATAGGTACCAAGCTATGACTAGTCATACCTGGCGCAGTATTAACTTCCAACAAATAAAAATTCAATGCGGTATCAGCCATAACATCCACCCGTCCCCAGCCCTTACAACCCACCGAATGGAATGCGGCCAATGATAAGGCCATAAGTTCTTGTTCTTTTTCCAACGTTAAACCACAAGGACAGATATAACGCGTGTCATCGGCAATATATTTCGCATTAAAATCATAAAAATTATGATCCGTTTCCAATTTAATAGGGGGCAAAGCTTCATCACCCAAAATAGCAACGGTATATTCACTGCCAACAATCAATCGCTCGGCAATAACACTGCCGTCATACTGTTCGGCAACTTTAAATGCTGCAGACAATTCATCCGCTGTTTTCACGCGCGCCATACCAATACTCGAACCTTCGTTCGCTGGCTTCACCATAACTTCGCCGCCCAAATCAGCGAGCACTTTTTTCCAATCACTGGTTGCATTCAATAAAGCAAAATCAGGAGTTGATAGCCCAACACCACGCCATAATTGTTTAGTGCGTAATTTATCCATTGCAAGCGCTGATGACTGCACGCCACTGCCGGTAAAAGGAATATTTAAATATTCAAGTACCGCCTGCATGCGCCCATCTTCACCGCCAACGCCGTGTAACATCACAAACGCGCGATCAATTTTTGCGGCCTGAATATCGGCAATTGCATTTACGCCAACATCTATAGCCACATGCTCAACACCTGCCTCCACCAGTGCAGCGACAACCGCAGCACCGCTTTGCAAAGAAATTTCGCGCTCCGATGATTGGCCACCCAACAACACGCCAACACGGCCCAGTTGTTTTTTAAAGTGATCATCAATCGGTAATTTTACAAATTGCATTTTTTAGTTAACCTCATTGCTCCGCCGTTTTATTGTAATTGCCGTTTTGCTAATTCAGGGGACAACACACCCACATTACCAGCACCCTGTGTGATCACTATGTCACCGGCGCGCACCAAATCTTTAATAATGGCGGGAACACCATCCACAGTTTCAACAAAAATCGGTTCGATAATACCGCGCGCACGAATACTGCGACAAAGATGACGACTATCCGCACCAATAATGGCTTCTTCACCAGCGCTGTAAACTTCAAGTAATATCAATGCATCAACTGTGGATAACACTTCCACAAAATCTTCATATAAATCACGCGTGCGAGTATATCTGTGTGGTTGATAACACATCACCAAACGACGCTCCGGCCAACCATCACGTACTGCCTTAATAATCGCAGCAACTTCGCGTGGATGATGACCATAATCATCCACCAACATCGCATCGCCTTCGCCAATAGGGAAGTTACCGTAAACTTGAAAACGACGGCCAACGCCTTGAAAATTTTCTAAACCTTGTTGAATTGCGTCATCACTTAAACCTTCGTCGGTTGCTACCGCAATAACCGCCGTCGCATTTAAGATGTTATGAACACCAGGAATATTAATACGAATATGTAAAGGTTTTTCGTGACCAGGGCGCAACACATCGAACTCAGATTGCATTTTCGATTGCTGAATATTAATCGCACGGAAATCGCAATCATCATTAAGCCCGTAGGTTAAAATCGGACGCGCCACTTCCGGAATAATATCGCGAATTACAGGATCATCACCGCACAACACCGCCAAACCATAAAAAGGTAAATTATGTAAAAACTCGACAAAAGTTTTTTTCAATCGCGAAAAATCACCGCCATAAGTTTCCATATGGTCTGCATCGATATTGGTTACTATCGCCACCATCGGTTGCAAATGTAAAAACGAAGCATCACTCTCGTCCGCTTCCGCCACTAAATAACGACTTGCTCCCAGTTGCGCATTAGTGCCAGTGCTATTAACCAAACCGCCAATAATAAAAGTAGGATCTTGTTTAGCCGCTGCCAATACTGATGCCAACAAACTTGTAGTCGTGGTTTTTCCATGAGTACCAGCAACCGCAATGCCGTGGCGATACCGCATTAACTCGCCCAACATTTCCGCGCGACGCACAATAGGAATACGCAATTCGCGAGCGTGAATAATTTCTGGGTTGCTATTATTCACGGCGCTGGAATTCACGACCACATCCGCACCTTCTACATTGGCAGCAATATGGCCGATAAAAACAATAGCGCCCTTTTTTTGTAAACGTTCAGTTACAGCGGATGCTTTAATATCGGAGCCCGAAATTTCATAGCCCTGATTAATCAACACTTCGGCAATGCCACTCATGCCCGCACCGCCAATGCCAATAAAATGGATTCGCCGAATACGACGCATTTCAGGAACTTCATGAAAACCTAGAATCTTATCCACCCACAATCTCCAAACAAATATCTGCTACAGTTTCTGCCGCTTGCGGCAATGCAAGTGCGCGCGCATTTATCGCGAGCGTTTGTAAATATTCGCGCTCGGATAATGTTGTTAATAATAATGTTGCTAATTTTTCTGCGCTCAATTCATGTTGCGCTATGGCAATGCCAGCATTAGCGCGAGTTAAAATTGCAGCGTTGTGTGTTTGGTGATCGTCAATGGAATTTGGCAACGGAATTAACACAGCAGCAACACCTGCCGCCATCAACTCCGAAACTGTCAAAGCACCAGCACGACACACAATCACATCCGCCCAGGCATAAGCTGCCGCCATATCTTCAATAAAGGCATCCACTTTTGCATTTACCTGCTGCTGCATATACAAAGCAATGGTAGCTTCAATATGTTTTTTGCCAGATTGATGCCACACACTGGGCCGCACATTCAGTGGTAATTTTGCTACAGCTGCCGGCACTATCTCATTAATTGCACGAGCGCCCAAACTGCCACCTAAAACCAATAAATGTAGCGGCTCTTTTAATTGTGCACGTGCGCTATAACGCGCAACCGGTCCCGTTAAATTTGCGATGGCGTTACGCACAGGATTCCCTACAGCAATTATTTTAACATGCGCATTCCTAGACGCTGCGCTTGCTAAAAAAGTCTCTTGAAAAGCCATTAATACGCGGTTAGCTATTTTGGCTAACAAACGATTAGTTGTTCCAGCTACAGCATTTTGTTCATGAATAACCAAAGGCTTACCTAAAATTTTAGCGGCTATACCGCCAGGGCCAGAAGCAAATCCACCAAAACCAATTACCATACTCGGCTTTACTTTATTAAAAATTATTAACGCTTGTACAATTGCCAATAAAATTAAAAATGGCGCTTTTAACAAACCTAAAACTCCGTGACCGCGCACACCTTTAACACGAATATGATGCAAACGTATTTTTGCTGCAGGCACTAGAGTATTTTCAATGCCACGTTCGGTACCTAACCATTCAACATTCATTCCGCGATTACGCAACACCTCAGCAACTGACAGCGCCGGAAATACATGGCCACCAGTGCCACCAGCCATAATCATTATTGTTAATGGTGTTGTGTTGGTCATAATCTTATTTATAACCTCACTGCTTTACGCGTGCCGCGTTCATTCATTGAACGTGGTTTTTTAAACCCGGCACTGGTTATTGTTGCGTCTGATGCTGGTGTGATTTTCGCCGAATCATTGGATGTTAAAAAAATATCTGCATCACCCAAACCTGCCACTTCCCATTGTGCACGCAACACAAACGCCATAAGTACGCAACAAATTAACAAACTGCTGCCACCGTAACTTATAAAAGGCAACGTTAAACCTTTTGTAGGTAACAATCCGGATGAAACGCCTACATTAATAAATACTTGAAAGCTCAATAATATCGCAACGCCAAAGGTAGCTAGCGCAGCAAACATTCTTTCATGTGAAAAATTATTTTTTGCAACCATAATGATGCGTACAATTAATGCTGCAAATAATCCTATGACAACCGTAGCACCTAACAGGCCAAACTCTTCAGCGATGATGGCAAAGATAAAATCTGTGTGCGCTTCAGGTAAGAAGAATAACTTTTGCAAGCTATTGCCCAAGCCTAAACCCGTCCACTCGCCACGCCCAAAACCTATTAACGATTGAGTCAGTTGATACCCGCCTTTAAATTGATCGGCCCAAGGATCTAAAAATGTTTTTAATCTATCCATCCGATAGGGTGAAAAAATGGCTACCGATGCCATACCGCTACCGCCAATGAGAATCAGCAATAAAAAATGCCAAATTCTTACCCCGGCAATAAACATCATGGCAATAACCGTTACGCACAGCACTACTGAGCTACCAAAATCTGGCTCTAATAATAATAAGAACACAAACACACCAACAATTAACAAAGGCTTTAAAAAGCCTTGCCAACCAAAATGTAATTCCTGATAACGACGAGAAAAAAAACTGGCAAAAAATACTACCGCACAGACTTTTGCAACTTCAGAAACTTGCACCGCGATAATGCCTAAATTAAGCCATCTCTGACTGCCATTAACGCGACGACCAATGCCAGGAATTAACACCAATACTAATAAACACAAAGTTAAAATTAAAAATTGGCCAGCATATTTTTGCCACATACTCATAGGTACCGCCGCCACAAAAATTGCGAGCAATAAACCCATCAATGTATAAATTCCATGACGCTTTGCAAAATACCAACCATCGTTGTAATTGCTGGCAGAAAATGAAATAGATGCCGAAGCTACCATTATCAAACCAATCGACAAAAGCGCAAACCACAAAAATAAAATGGGCCAATCTATGCGCTGCCGAAGTGTAAGATTATTTGCTTGTGAAGTTTTCATGATGCTTCACTCAACTTCATTACCGTGGAACAAAATTGCTCACCACGATCTTCGTAGTTTTTAAACATATCAAAGCTGGCACACGCGGGAGATAGCAATACAGCATCACCTGGCTCAGCCTGCGCAAATGATTTATTCACAGCGTCTTGCATAGAGCTCGCAAATTCTATGTGTGCAAGCTTACCGACGGCTTGTGCAATTACACTGGCATCGCGACCTATTAACACTAAACGGCAAAGATTATTTTGTAATACTGGATTTAGTTCAGTGAAATCTTGGCCCTTGCCTTCACCGCCCAGTATGACGATCAACTTTGCCGGGCTTCGCGATAAACCTGCGATAGCCGCAATAGTGGCACCAATATTGGTACCTTTTGAATCGTTGTAAAATTCCACGCCATTTTTAGCAGCCACAAATTCGCAGCGATGTGGCAAGCCTCGAAATGTTTTTAATGTTTCAAGCATGGCTGTCATTGAAATACCAGCAGCATTGCCAAGTGCTAGTGCGGCCAGGGCATTATCGACATTATGCTTTCCGCTAATTTTTAATTCCCGCGCTGGCATTAGTGGCGTTAAATTTTTTGCCAAATAATCTTCGCCATTTTCACGCAGTAAACCAAAGCTGCCAAAATCAGCATTGCCACCAAAATAAATGGGTTTGACACCTGCAGCCAGCGGTGGGTGCGTAAGAACATCATTGCGATTGACAACAATATATTCTGCACCAAAATAAACACGCAATTTTGCTAAAATATAAGCACGCATATCCGCGTAACGATCCAGATGATCCGCGCTGATATTTAAAATGGTGGCCACTTTTGCATTTAATTTTGTTACTGTCTCTAGTTGGAAACTGGAGAGCTCCATCACGTACAGCTCAACATCATCATTCAACAATTCCAGCGCTGGTGTACCCAAGTTTCCACCAACAGCTACATTAATACCTGAATGCGCAGCCATCTCACCCACTAATGTTGTAACCGTACTTTTTGCATTAGATCCTGTTATCGCCACTATAGGTGCTTTGGCAAAACGCACAAAAATTTCAATATCACCAACAATTGGAATACCTGCTTTTTTGGCAGCTGCAAGTGCAGGCGTTTCTACCGAAATACCTGGGCTGACAATAATTTCATCACACAGTAACAACGTATTAAGATTTAATTCCCCCAACTCCAATTGTATTTGGGGAAACTCTGCTTTAATTTTCTCCAGGTTTGGCGGAGCTGTGCGCGTATCGAGCAATACAAATGCTTGCTGTTGCTGCGCAAGAAAGCGCGCTACCGACAAACCGGTAATACCGGTGCCGATAACAGCTTTAATGCGATTAGTAGCAATCATTTGTGTCACTGTTTTTCTCTCAATATTTTAGTGGAATCTAATTTGAAACATTAACGAATTTTTAAAGTTGCCAAACCAATTAACACCAGCATCAATGTAATAATCCAAAAACGTACAATCACTCTTGGTTCGGGCCAACCTTTTAATTCAAAATGATGATGAATCGGCGCCATCCGAAAAATTCGCTTACCTCTTAACTTGAACGAAGCCACTTGCAAAATTACCGATACCGTTTCAAGTACAAAAATACCGCCCATAATAAACAATACAATTTCATGGCGAACAATCACTGCAATAACGCCCAAAGCCGCGCCCAATGCCAAGGCGCCAACATCCCCCATAAATACCGTCGCTGGGTAAGTGTTGAACCATAAAAAACCCAAGCCGGCACCAACCATTGCGCAACAAAACACAACCAATTCACCGGCACCGGGAACGTAAGCAATGTGTAAATAATTTGAGAAAATTGAATTGCTGACAAGATAGGCGATTAGGGCAAGCGCACCTGCAACCATAACGCAGGGCATTATGGCCAAGCCATCCAAACCATCGGTAAGATTGACAGCATTGCTCGTACCCACAATGACTAAATAACTAAACAAGATGTAAAACAAACCCATGTCTAAAGCGACATTTTTAAAGAAAGGAATAAATAATTGAGTTTCTATTGGTGAAGTTGCCGTGCAATATAAAAATATTGCTGCGCCAAAGCCGGCGATTGATTGCCAAAAATATTTCCAGCGTGCAGGCAAACCGCGTGAATCTTTTTTTGCTACCTTGCGATAGTCATCTACCCAACCTACAGCACCAAATATGGCAGTTACAATCATAACTACCCATACATAACGATTACTTAAATCAGACCACAACAAAGTGCTGGCGAAGATTGCGACTAAAATTAATGCGCCGCCCATAGTTGGCGTACCAGATTTACTCAGGTGCGATTGCGGGCCATCGGTTCGCACCGATTGACCAATTTTTAATTCGCTGAGACGACGAATAAACCAGGGACCAAATATCAAGGAAATGCCGAGCGCGGTCAGCACACCCAAAATGGCACGCAACGTTAAATACTGAAAGACAGCAAAGCCATGGATATGTTCTTTTAATTGTTCTGCTAACCAAAATAACATTAGTGACTTCCCCC
>JANYIO010000169.1 GCA_025362015.1 Gammaproteobacteria bacterium
TTCCAAAAATTACCAACACTCTGCAACCGGGTTATCGCAGCGATATTTTATTTTCGTTGCCAGAAAAGGGAATTTATTGTGTTTATGACGATTCATCAACAGCGGGCGAATCAGTGAGTACTTTCGCATTTTCATGAGACGCACTCACTGATTCGCCCGCTGTTGATGAATCGTCATAAACACAATAAATTCCCTTTTCTGGCAACGAAAATAAAATATCGCTGCGATAACCCGGTTGCAGAGTGTTGGTAATTTTTGGAATAATTTTATTGTGAGTTAAACCATCGCTGGCAGTCTCAAACTGTGTCACGTCCAAACCATTGCACGCGTGCTTTACTTCGTCTGCCGCAATACTGGTGTTACTTAAATATTTTTGGTTGGTGACTTTTTTAATGCGGAGGTTAACAGTTTCATTAAAGCCGGCATCGATTAGGCGCCAGCGATACACCTGCGCAGTGCGCAAATTAATGCCCGGCCGCGCCTGACCGTTGATGAGTGTATAGCGTCCGGACGTTCCCCAAATGGTGGGGCCGCCTACCTGTAAGTCAAAATTTTCTACTACACCAACATCATTTTTATCACAAATCCACTGGCCCGCAGCGTTGGTTTTAATTTTTCCGACGGAATCAAAACAGGCATAGGGAATTTGTTGTAGCAATTTTACTTCGTCTTCAGTGGTGCCATTTTTGTTGGTGAAAGGTTCCAGCAAGGTGTCCACATCTCCATTGCTTTCGCTCGTTGGTTTGCGTGATCCCTTTACAACAATTGCTCCCGACATACCACTGGCAACTTGTATTGCCGTTGAACCGTGATTGTGTGGGTGATACCAAAACGTTCCCGCAGGGTGATCCGCAGGCACATTATATTCATACTCAAAAGCAACGCCGGGATTGATCGACAACAGTACGTTATCGCTATTGCCGGTAGGTGATACCCAAAGCCCGTGTGAGTGCAAGTTAGTCACGTTGAAACAAGTGGAGGGCGCAGGCGTATTCATATCTGCGTGAGAGCAGTCCACTTTAGGTACAGGCAAATTATTCATCAAATTAAAACGCACCGTTTGGCCTGGCTCCATGATGACTGTCGGCGCAATAAATTGGCCGTTGTAGGAGCGCAAATTCACTTTGTCATGTGCGCCTGTTGCCGGGTTGTAAATACTGCCTTCCTGATAAGCAATCGGTAAATCATAAGCAATTTCATGCGCGCTGTGCTGTGCAACACTCGTCATGGTATTGCTTGCCGGTTTATATCGCTGTGCCAATAAGTTTGCCTGCGCATTTTTTGCAGTTAACAGCGGGGCAGGTTTGAGTTCATCTAATGCTTGCACCTCGGAGGAAATATCCAGTGATTTTGCTGTGCTGTCAGCGTTGGCCAATATTGGGCTGAAACACAGCGTTAGCAGCCAGAACAGTTTTGTACGAAATGGGCGTTGGAAATAAATCATAAATGTTCCTTGGGTGAATTATTAATAGAATGAAATAGCAGTCTTGACTGCGACTAAATATTGCACAGCATTTTTATTGGTATTATTTCTACAGATAGAAAGTGGTTTAAAAAACTAAGGTGAAATGTATTTCTACTGCTATGCTGAGAAAAGAATTTGAGAGTAGTCGTCAAAAATAATAAATGCAAATTAATGGCGCGCATTCCAACATTTTGATGTAGTTCGTCGTATTCACAAGTTGTGAAATATAAAAATAACACAGATATGTACTCCAAAAAACTTTTTAATATGCGCTGTATTTTGCTGTAATATTATTTTTATTTTAAATGTGATATCTATAAAAATTAATTTTTCTCGTGAAAATGTAGGGAATTAATTAGGGGGAGACAAGTTAATAGTGGATGATAAATTAATAGCTCAATAAAGGAAGCGCTGCGATCGACGCCACAAAAAATAACAATATCCGAAATTTAATCGAATATTCTAATTTAAAAATAATTCCCCAGGCACTCACTTGCCATTAAATAGGCTTATGCATAATTTAAAGTTTGAGCCTTACCGGTTTTTTCGATCAATTTTCTATCATTAATCTGCGCATTATTATTTAGCAATCTAAAGGAAGGCAACATGAAAATAGTTAGTTACCTGCTAGGCATTTGCTTGGTACTTATTGGCAGCCATGTGTTGGCGCTACAAGCGCCCTCGCCAGAAGCCGCCAACATTGCCAGCCAATATTTTGCTGCAGAGATTAAGCAGCGCAAAAATATTGATGATTTGACACCCGCCGAACTTGCAGCTTATGAGCATGCAGTGAAAATGCTGAAGATAAAAAGTCAAAATAATGTGTTTGATCGCACGGGTTTTATTTGGCAGTCATGGGTGCATGATTGCACTGGAGTGAAAGTTTTTAATTCGCGCGCCGCAAAACTTTCTGAAAAGGATATGAATAAATATTTGTTGAGCAAAGCCACGCCGGATAGTTGCAATACGGGCATTTTTTTGAATATGCCAAACGGAACCAAAGTTCACACAGAGCTGCCGGGTGAATGTGAGCATCGAAAAAATATCTTTTTGCAATGGCATCGCGCGCAACTATATTTTTATGAAAAAGCTTTGCAAGCCGCTGACCCTGAAGGCACGTTTGGCCCGAGCACAAAAAATGTTGCCTTGCCCTACTGGAACTTCACCCAAAAACCTTCTGGTGTTCGCTACCCTAAATTTTTCGAAGATAAAAACTCGCCTTTATTTGACAGTACACGCAATGCGCAAGGCTTAACATCATCCTTGCCAACCAGTTCACCTTATTTGTTAGCTTACATTCTTTACTACGATGATTGGCTAAATTTTGGCGGCGACGAATATGGTAGTAACGGCGGTGGCGATTTAGAAACCCGAATTCACAATCAAATGCATGCGACTTATATTGACGGTCATATGGCGGACAATGCGACTGCGGCGCTAGATCCTATTTTCTACGTTTTCCATAACTTCCTTGATTACAGTTTGGAAAAATGGATTGAAGTACATGGTGCGGATCAACTTACCGGTAACGAAGAATATCTGCGTGCGGAACAGGATGATAGCCTACCGAAACCGCAAGGGTTTGATATTGGTAGCGACACAAAAAAACGCACAGACTC
>JANYIO010000257.1 GCA_025362015.1 Gammaproteobacteria bacterium
TAATAACCGACAGCAAGCAGTTCTTCCAATGATCCAACAAAGGTAATGGACTGAGATCTTTAACTGCGTCCCACAAGCGAAGATGTATGTCGTCGGCAGGGTCATCGGCTTGACTCAACACGTAACATTCACCACTACTGCGATCAGGCTTTTGCAGTGCTGGATCAAAAATCCAGACATTGCAGAGCGAACCAACTATCGTGGTGGCGGGTGTTCTGGCAGTCAGCTTTGAAAGCCTGGCTGCATCACCCACCTGAATATGTTTATGAAACTCACCAGACGCCGATTCAACCGTAAATGACCGCAGGCCTATTTCGTGATTAGGCAATGTCAGGCGCGCAAAAAACTCTTGCAGCACTGTTTCATTCGCCCAAAAACTACCGAACACCCAACGATCACCCTCTAACGCATACGCATCCATAAACAGCGATGATGCTTCTGGAACCGTAAATGGCAGATTGCCCATAAAAACCTCCTAACAAAAACAACAAAATGATTAGCAGGCCCCCAGCTGGGTAGAGGCCCAACCGGGATTGGCATGTGCCATTAACGAACCGTAAAAACATCACCAAACGTGGGTGAACCCATTTGCACATCAATGGCTTTGATCACCGGAACAAAGCGGTCGATTAAAATCCGCGTTTCCGACATCTCACCTTCCGCATTCTCGGTGTACTCCACCGCAGTTTCTTTCTCCTTATGCGTACCACCTTTGACCAGTAACTGGCGGCCACCTGGAGAGGTGACCACACCTGAAACCTGTCCAGCGGCAAGCATAAGTGCCAAATGCCACGATGAAAGATCACGCGCTGGTCTGCGCCTTACTACCGCCCGCTGCTTAAAGTGATGCGAAAAATCCGACCACAAGCAAGGGTGCTGTTGTGCAACCTCGGCAATCTGTTCAGCCGTTGGCCTTACTGATCGCACTTCGAGTGTTTTATGGAGCATCGCTTGAGTCAACGTGGGTACCGGATAAACTCTATCGGGTATTTCAGGTAACTCAAGCGCCGCATTGCGATCAGCAGCAATCGCCAACAGCTGGTTGATGAGCGCTGTCGATCCACTCCCCTCAACACGACGGCGATACCCCATAATCACAATTTGCTTAAACTGATCCTCAGGTAGTCGATAACAGGAAAGGTTATCGAGACTGCGAACCAATTGTTTAGCAAGGTGCCGATCCAACACGTAATGCGGAATGATGTAAATCAGCAGGCCGCCCCATTGCAGCATGGGTAATGATTGACGCAGAAAATATTTTTCCAGTCGATCTCTACCTTGTTGCTCTGTGTTGCCATAAAACTGATCCGTGATGCGATCCCCGTAAGGCGGATTTAACCACAGCACATTAAATTGGCCCTGGCTCACAACACAGTCATTCAAATCCGCATGGACGACATGATTCAACAGTGACTTTGCGTGGGATGCGCGTTCACTTTCAAATTCAATGCCCGCACTGAAAACATCCATTCCAGCAGCACGCAAATAGTTTGCGCATTCGGCAAGTGCAATACCTTCACCACAACAAGGATCAATCATTCTGAGTGACCCTTCCTTTGGTTCCAGCATGGATAACACTCGTTCAATGGTTTTTTCATCCGTTGGAAAGTAGCCATTCTTAATAAAATTACGCGCTAATCGCTGAAAAATAAGAGCCATGACAAATCTCCTTTTTAATCCAGTGTTGTTCACTGGCAATAAATCGATAACCTGAATTTTTCAAGTAGTCTTTTTGTTGTCTAAACACAGTGGCGATTGATAGTAGGATCAAGTTTAATCACATTGCCCAAGGGGTAAAGAATACCAAACAATTTTTCAGCAAATGCATCATCACCCATTTCGAGTGATTCAGCGGATGACAAGGCATCGTGTGATGGCCCCTCATAAACAGCGGGAATAAAATCCTCTTCAATCGGATCTTGCTCAAAGTGTTCAGGTGCGACAGGTTGCGCGACAACATCTTTTCGCAGCATGATGGCGTTGAGCGTTGCTCTGATCTCAACCACCATGCGACCCGATGAAAAATAACTGCTAGGTTTGATTTTCTCGATAACAAAATCACCGGAATAACACCCTTCATCAAACTCTTCAATAGAAGAATCCTTAACGGTGAAAGAGCCAATTGAACATTCGAGTGTGCCCACATTGAACGCCCCAAATCGACCAGGGATCGTGCGAATGTTGATAGTGCCAGGAACGGAAATCATAATATTTCTCCAGGGGATAAAAACAAAAAACCCGTGGAGATAAACTGCTCCCGTCAGGAAGAGTTTTCCCGACGGGCATGTTGAGGTTGAAGTATGAAACTTCAGGTTTGATGATAAGTACCGCGTTACCGCGCAATCACTATTTCAGTACTAACGAGTGATCTTTTTTAAGATTCAACGATAAAAAGTCGTTGAGACCTAGCCGTTTAATTTAAGCATACTTGTTGCTTCTCAACAATACTTACTTGCCTAGCCTAGCTCTGTGTTACAAATAAAAAAACCGGCAACGCGTTAGCAATACCGGTTTATATATCACGCAGCACTCAAAAAAAATTGGTGTTTTTCAGCCAGTAGATTGCATCGCATCCACTCACCCAAAGCCTTTCCCAGCGCCTCAGCTGAATCAACCAGGTAACCTATTGCTGATGATGCACTTTCTTTTTTTTCGCCTTAGCTCCCATAGAGCATCAGCCACAAAAGAACGTGAGCATTCGACCAAAAGCATAAGGCACCACTTTGGCTTCATCCTGCACGATCTATTGCCGTAAACATAAAGATAGGCGCATGGAAACTCATACTTTTTTATGTTCATATCAGTGTCCTCCAGTGACGACGGTGTGTTCAGCGTATCGTTGAAAAGCAAACCACTAGCAGAGCTGTTTTTATCAAACAGCGCATTAGTTAACTCAATCAAGCTAACGCCTAACTCGCCAGGAAGATGCCTTAAATTGCTTACCGAAAAGCTTTCGCCTTCAACATAATATAGCGCAATCCACCCGTCATCGCTGTGGCCTGGCGTATTGAAAAATGACTCAATAGAACGCATATAATTTAGCAACACATCCAAACGATTAAATCGAATACCGGCGGATGCATAGGTGCCGACAACGGCAATATCAACACTGGAAGCGAATATATTTAAAATATATACACCATCGCGAAGATTTGCTGATTGTTGAATTAAGGTCATAAGGTATCTCCAGGGTATAAAAAAAGCCCGAGGAGATAAACTGCTCCCGTCAGGAAGAGTTTTCCCGACGGGCATGTTAAGGTTGAAGTATGAAACTTCAAGTTTGATGATAAGTACCGCGTTACCGCGCAATCACTATTTCAGTACTAACGAGTGATCTTTTTTAAGATTCAACGATAAAAAGTCGCTGAGACTTAGCCATTTAATTTAAGCACACTTGTTGTTTCTCAACAATACTTACTTGCCATACTTACTTGCGTGGTCTTGCCTTGTGTTACCAATAAAAAAACCGGCAGCGCGTTAGCGGTACCGGTTTATATATCACGCAGCACTCAAAACA
>JANYIO010000276.1 GCA_025362015.1 Gammaproteobacteria bacterium
GAAAACTCTGGCTATTTTATTTTTTAATCGCACGATGCGCTAATCTACATTTTTAGATGCTGATCGTGCAAAGATCTCAGGATATTATTTCTTTTTTATCGCGAAATTTTCACTTAAGATTTCACCATTAATCCTTTAATGGCACGAACCGCTTCTGCACTCATTCTTTCAATGAGCCGCTTAAGAATAACACGCATCACCTGTTGCGTTAATTCGCTCGCCGCTTTTGCTACTTTCTGCCCTAATGCCTGCATAGTTTTTCGCATAATACTAAGTACCCAACCACTTGCATCTAGCGAAAGATCAATGCCTTTCTTTAAGATCAAAGCAATTTTATCCGCCAACGAAAACGATGACATGATAGGGGATTGAAGATAAGCAGCCGCACCACCGATCACTCTACGTAGTACCCATGTTAGCCCTGCATTAATCCACTCCCAGGTTTTAGGATCAGCCGGATTTAAGGACTTGTCTGATTTTAACCAATGTTCAATGGAGTTTGCATCTGCCGTTCTTTCACCCATTTTTTTAAGTGTTTTCCATGAAGAGCTCTTAACCGACTCAGTGTAATTGACCATTTCGTGCGCAGCGAATGAAACAAGCCAATTACTTGTTAACTGATAACCACAGTGAGTCGTGGGCGAATGCGTGAAAGGGTAAACCGGCACCATAGGCACCATATCAGTTGAGTGGTAAACGCGATAAATATTATCAGCGCCCAATTTAGTGGTTAGCCTATCGGCAAAAAACTCTAAGCCAGGTTTAGGTGCACCAAACGTGTAAAGCTTTATATTTTGTCTTTTTGCGCTTAACCATTCGGCGGCAATTGCGGCAACTGCACCACCCAAGCTGTGGCCAATAACATGAATGGTACCTAATGCATCAGCGTGGTTTTTTAGAAATTCATCAATAGCCGGTATCATGCTACAAAAAGCGTGATTGAAACCAATATGCACAGGCAAACCTGTTATTGAGGTTTCTACCCCTATGCGGGCATCGCCAACAAAATCTGCACCTAGGTTTTTTTTAGTTGTGCCGCGGAACATAATAAAAAGATCCTTCTCGTAACCCTCGCCACCTCGAGAGCAAATACCAAAACCATCATTCGCATTAATGATTCGGAAACCTACTTTCGCCTTGAGGCGCAGTGCGTCACCTAGCTTTTGAGAAAATATAGGGTTTTCAAGAAACAATTCCGTCGTCTTGTCTGATTGAGCCGCATAAATTTCATTTGCTAAAGTGGCTGCAATTCTAGGTGATATTAAGCCCATTATTTTTCTCCTTGCTTTTCAATTGCATCCCACTTACAGGACGTTCCAAACATGCCATTAAAATCTTCCAGGCGAACTCTTTTATCGGTAAGCTCGCAGCGTAAATTTTTCGGCCTTCCACCTAGCTCACCGTACTCTTCTAGATTTTGTTTTGCTTTGACCCAAATCGAAAACTCTTGGCCTGCGTAAAAAACATCAAGCTCTTGTGTTAAAACAAACTCTGCCAATAAGGGGATTCGTGTTCTAGTTTTTTTAATAGGGAGTTCAAATTCTCCATTTTCAGAAGTGTAAAAAATATCTGTTTCACCTTCATCACCTTTCCATATAATAGTTCTTTTGATTTTTGCATGTGCGGCGGGCCTCCCTTCAAAGGTTATTTTTCCCTCCATCGGCGAAAATAACACGACCTCTGTACCGAATAATAAAGACATAGCAACTCCTTTCATTGAGAAACATAAAATAATAATAATAAATATACTGATTAATAATGCACGAATCATTGAGATGTCTTTATTTAGAGATTTCATGAACGCCATCCCATTTACATGAAGTAAACACTCCGCCTATTTTAGTTTTTACTCGTTGAGCTTTGTCGGCTCATTCGCAGCGAAAATTAATAGGTATACCGTCTAGCTCAGTGTATGCGCCAACATCGCTTTTTGAATAGCGCCAAATCTCTGTTACTTTATTTTTATAAAATACGGTTAGTTTTTGTGATATAGAAAAATGACTTAAAGGGCTTACCCGAAAAATATCGCTTTTTATGCTGAAACTAAACTCTCCATTTTCTTTTGTATAAACACAATCAATTTCACGTTTTTTATAGATCCAAAAAAGATCTCGCTCAATCTTCACGCCTGCCACTGGAACCCCCTCAACAATAAGGGTTCCTACCATTGGTGAAAATAAAACAACATTTTGTTTTTTGCCGCGAATCATACTGACTACAACGTAAATAACAATAGCCGAGCCAGTCACAAACAGCACACCTAATAAAACTAAAATATTATGCATAGGATTACCATACTTCAGGTTTTTTACAGTTAAAAAATTCTTAGGGATGTTGATTAAATATTGCCATCGTTTAGAAACTACCGTAAATCCCAAATGTACAAAAGCTCAAACTTTCCGTTAACTTCGGCCAATAATGCTAGAGCACCAACCAGCACGCCATCAATGACTTGTGCTTCGGTCAATATAATTATTTTTTGATCTTTTGACACAGTGATAAATGGGACACCATCTTTTCCTTCAGGGTGTGAGCTCACCATTAGTTTTAAAGTATCAAGCCATTCGTCAGTGTTCGTAGCATTTGGAAAATTAACAGGAAAATTTGCGGGATAATTCGCAATTTCAGAAATTGATTTTTTGGACGAATCGGGAAACAACCATATTAAATCTACGGGAGTTTGGCTCTCTACAACAAACCCCAAATTATTCGTTAACTCACTAACTGCGTATTTTTTAATAAATGCCTTGCCACGAGTACCGCCTCTATTGCCAGAAGTAAATTCACGCTGAATTATAAGTCCATTGGCACCTATCAAAGAACTTAACTGTTGTTTATTTTTATTTTTAATTGCATTTAAAAAAATCCCAACGTGCTTGAATGAACTATTTATTTCTGCACTCACAGAATTTTTCGAGGCAGGCTGAATCGATGGAGATTCCTTTGCCATGCAGCCGCTAACTATGAAGGTAATTAAACAGCATAATGTGACTTTCTTTATTAATGTGAATTTCATAGGTTCCAGCTTGTCATTACGGAAATTAATTTTTGTGCATAATTTGGATCCGTTGCATACCCACTATCTTGCAACCCCTGCGCCCATTTTTTTGCATCAGTTAGATTAAATAGGCTTCTATATCTTTTGTTTGCTTTTAGAAAATCAGTGCGACTTTTTATTGATTCTTGGTAATTTCGATATGCTTTAAATTTGTCTTCAATTTTGACCATTTTTCCACCCTGAAACTCATGAGTAAATACAGAGACATGTCCAACCGAACCATCACCTTTAATACCAAACAAATTAAAACTATATCGACCGCTAACAATATCAATCGGCACCGATTTTCCATAGTCTGTTTCTAATATTCCTTGTGCTGTAGTTATTGCAGCAGGAACACCAGAACTTTTTTCTTCTATTTTTGCGGCTACCAATAATGCTGCCACGAAATCATTTTTTGATAGATTACGAAGCGCTATATTCGGCCCCGCTGGATAGCTTGGTTGACGACAAATGTCTATCAGCAACAATTTGATCTTAAATAACGCAGATAAAGGGTTGTAATTTTCTTGAGCAGCAATTTCTTGAAGTTTTTGTATCGTTTTTCCTTCAGGCTGAATTAACCCATCAGGAATAGGTATTCCCACTACACGACGCTGAAATTCTTTAATTATATGTTTAGTAAACTTGCCAATTTTCCCGTCTTCTTTTAATGTATTAAACGGTACTAACAAATTAAAGCGGATACTTATGTTTAATAATTTTTGAATAACTAAAACATCGCTACAATCGTTTTTCGCGTGTTCGCCAACGGAGGATACAATACTTAACCTTTCCAATCCTATCTCCTTAAAGTTTGTTAGTTTTGATTTTAAAAAAACCAAGTGCAGAAAATTCTGCACTTGGTTTAATTATTTAACCTAATTTTTACTAAAAATTACCCGATGGCCTGTAACCAAATCAACTGCTAACACTGCGAAAAGATCATCATCTGAAAAGAATGCATACCCTTTTGGATCGTCAATAGCAATACCATAACTATTATTGACGATGTTATAAGGATTACCTAACGTAAGGCTAGAGAGCAATGATCTATTACCAGTAGCCAGATCAATCGTAAATATTTTTCCTGAATAAACTTCAGCAACTATTGCTCGCTGATTAAGCTCATCAACTGCAATAGCTGAAATATATTTATCATTTATAGCACCAAAAAAATCACCACTGCCAGTGGAATTGTTCGAAAATACGCTGCGCACACCTGTAGTTGCATCTACTGCAAAGATAGTTTGCTGAGAATAATCAGTCACCAGATAACGATTATGCGTTTTATCTAACGCCATACCCCACGATTTATTAATTGGAATAGCTGTACTAGGAATTATAGCGCCGGAAAGCAAATTAAAATTAGTAAGTGTTTGATCAGTGGTAATCACAGCGCCGTCATCATCATTTACGGTAACTATTTTTGCTATAGCCTCATTAACTACAATTGATAAAGCATTTTTATATAATGCATTAGATTGAAATTTGGATTGCGAAGAATCCGCCAGATCAAAATTAAAAATCCTGCCGTTCGGACTATCAAAACAAGTAGTATACGCATATTTATTAATAGAATTAATTGCTATGCCCATAAAGTTACACGTTGAACTAGTCGCAAATACCGTACGTTTACCATTTGCAAGATCAACACTAAAAATCTTAGAGCTTTGGTCTGTTAACAATAACCGATTTCTACCATCTAAACGATCTATAGCTAAGTTCCATACATAGCTGAATTTATTACTCGTATCCACTATCGGAAACGTACTCGTGATCGGAGCTTGTGTAATTGCCACATGCGCCGCATCACTCGCAATATTTCCCGCATTATCTTCCGTAACAACTGTTACAGCATTTTCGTGAATGGTGGTAACAGGTGCCGTTGTGTCTGTAAGCGGAACAGATGCCTGCCAATTCGCAAAGCCATCTGTTGTAGCGGCTGTAACGCCATTTACTTTTACGCTTTTAATAGAGTAAGCGTCACTCGCAGTACCGCGCACTAAAATCGTGTTGCCTTCCGTCATAGAAACCGGTGGTGGGAATAAAATTTTGGCAGTGGGCGCTACTGTATCTGCAACAGTCGTAACCGTATAAGTTGCACTCACACCACCAATAGTCAGTACGGCATTGACTGGAGTTGAAGGAGCTGCCGCAGCAGTAGTTTTTACCGTAACGACTTGGCCATTAGTCACCGTGCCCGAGGTTAAATCGGTACCGCCGCCCACAATGGAGTAAGTGCCGCCAGTAATGCTAATCGGTGTGGCAGTATTGATACCGGCAACGGTAATGGTTGCCGATGTATTAGCGCTGTTAGGTTGCGCATCTGTTGCTGCGGTAAAACTAAAAGCATCTGGCGTAGTGTCTACTGCTGCAGTCGTAACAACAAACGCACCGTTAACACCTCCTATCGTGAGAGTCGCTGTAACCGCAGTATTGTTGCTGGCGGACGTCATCACTTTTACGGTGACGGTTTGGCCGTTAGTCACAGTGCCTGCCGTACTGGCAAATGGACCTGTGCCAATAGCATAAAGTACCACCGGTAATGCTAATTGCGGTTGCTGCATCAATGCCAGCGATGGTAGTAGCGGTTGAAGTTACTTCACTGCTAACTGCCACATTGGTGACGGCAGTGAAACTAAAGGCATTGGGTGTGGTGTCCGGCACAACAACCGGCGGTTTTGAACCCCCGCCTCCGCCACCACCACACGCGGAAATGACTGCAATTAAACTCAGAATAAAAATGCTTGTTAGCGAACGTTGAAACCGTTGTTGCATCGCCATGACGAATGACTCCATTTTTGGGATGATTTTTTGGATGAGGGTTATAAATGTAAAGGTGCGCGGATTATGCCAGAGGAAGTAAAGAATGTGTGACTGGGCTGGAATTAGGCGTTTAAAATAAGGTAGTTAGCATGTATGTTTAGGTGGCTTTTGCCATTTCGTTGAATCTCGTGCCACTGCTTGTAATATTATTACCCAGTAAAAGCTACCGAACGAAGAAAAAATACACGGCGTAGGACGCGCTCAACCACATGCCGATGTAAGATGCGACTATATATCCACCAAAACGACTGCGAAAAATATGTTTATCTGCCAGCACCAAAACAAAAATAGTAGCCAGAAATAACTCTATATACTCACGTAAGTTAAGCACAACCAAGTTACAGAAAAGTGCAAAAACTATTGATGTTACGGCAGGCGGAATAAAATAGTTTGGCTTATGCTCTTCACTGTCATGTGCAAGGTTATACGCAAAATATTTCAGCACTACTCCTAGAACAAAAATACTTATTGTTACCATATTTATTGTTGTTAAATTCATCTTTTATCTCGGTATTTTTATCTAGGCTGAATCCGCCTCACATGCATATGAAGTAGTAGAACAATGCAGGATATCGAACCCCAGGCACACAAGCCGGTACCCCTAACTGGACGTTAGGGGACTCAGCCGCGTCTGGAACTAGCGGCTGTAGTGGTGGCAGCGCACGCAGTGTAAGTGATTATGAAAAGCTTGACCGTAGATTTTGACGTCAAGTGGTTTTATTTTATTCAAACTGAGATTAAGTAAGTGGAAAAGTGGAAAGTTAGGCAGAGCTGGATTATTAATCTGTCGCAGTCCCTCTCGCGCTCACGATTTTCGATTAAGATTTTAATGATTGAATAATGGCGATTGTTTCCGGGCTGTAACGCAAATCAAAATGGCTAAGAAAATCATCAAACAATTCAAATTCAAATTTTCTGAGCAATTCTTTGCTATAGGGATTTTGGCGACCTGCGTAGTGGAGGCTGTCTATTTCGATACGGGTCATCATTACAAATCGAGAATTGATTGGCGCAACTGCAAAGGGTCTTGGCATAGTTCCTTCAAGATAGCACAACTCATATCTAAGCCAGTTTAGATGCTCTTTCTCAATTACTTTTTCGTGAAAACGATTTGCACTTGCGGGCCAATTAGAATCTTTAAGATACTGTTCTTCATGATCTTCGGTGGCGTATGCTATCCAATTCAGCATAATCTCTTTAAATGTCTTTACCTCAAGTAAAATATTTTTTTTGCGAGCGGCAGGTGTAACTTCTACTACGCTTAAATAAAGTTTACACAACGCAACATTATCTAATGAATTAGCATCCTCAAAAGACCAGCGCTGTGTTGCCAACTGAATACAGGGCCGCTCTTGATTATTGATATCCCAGTCTCGCGTATCGATTCCACGAAAATCTCTATTGCATGTCACCGTGTCTTGATTATGTTTGTTATTTGGAACAATTGGTAAACGTACTGTAAACTCTGCACCATCAAAGATAAAGGTAACTAAGTCGCCTGTTTCAAAACATGGGCCAATGATGTTGCCTGGATATTTCATTAACGATAAACCCCTGCCTTTCTTAACACTTGCACAAATGTTTGATTTGCTGAATTCAACTTGTCTTGTTTAGGAACACCACGCGAGCCCACTAGTGCAAGCCCTTCTATCGATTTCATGATGTAACCGCGCGTAATTTTATCGTAATTTTTTCCTGCTGGCAGCTTACCCATGGCGGACATCAATTCATTTTTTTGTTTCGATAGGGATGATAAAGCAGCCGTGTTGTGGTGATAACTAAAAAAATCCCCCTCCAAGACCGCCTTTTTAGTGGTGAGTATTTGCAACACTTTCGACGTATTACCGATGGGGTTAACAAAACGAAATTGATGTTTGTTCAAGTTGCCCGGGATGCGCTTTAACGCTTCTGATAATAATGCGGTGCCTTCACCCTCCACATACCAGCTTACACTACGGTTTTGGCTTTCTTTAAATACATTAACCAGCTCATTAATGGTATTTTTAGTTGCATAAGAAAGAGTTTTTGACTGCCATACGCCTAAATCATCGCTTACGCATGCGGGGCTGTAAAATAAAACCGTATTTTTATCACTGGTTGCGTATTGCGCTTGCTGCATTGCACCCTCAACGCTTTGCGACGCTCCATTTATATACACTTTTTTGCCATCAATGCTCGACTGATTCATCTTTATCGGGGTTATAGCACCATCTCTTGATATTTTCGGCTCATACAATCCTGGCGAGCTTCCTGCTCCATCATTAACAGCCCTAACCTGGGTGATATAAATACTTGGGCTTTTATCGCCAAGTTCCTGGCTTACGCGATAATACACGTGTAGATTTTTAACAATGAGGACTTGCGAAAAGCCATCATTAAGCTTACCCAGCCGTGTTGTATGTTGGCTCGATTGCTTTGGATTATTGGTATAATTACTGCCCGTTTCGCCTCTGGCAATGGTGCAGGTCGTTCGCAAATTTTCAATTTGGCGAATAATAGCTTGCCCATCATGTGCACTTGGGTCAACAGCGCAAAAGAACGGAAGAAATAACGCTTTACTGATTTTGACAGACCGGCCTGAGGAGCCACCCATTGTCAGTGGAGAAAAATAAATGAACTGATCGAGAGATTTTTGAAACGTATAGTAGCTAGAAGGCAAATCCATAATAAAATCCTGCTTAATGTTATCCTAGACGACAAATGGTAGCACAAAAAATATTGGTGGCAATGGGTGATTTATATTCAATAAAGCTACCGAACAAAGAAAGCATACGCGGCGTAGGGCGCACTCAACCCCGTGCCCAAGCAAGATGCCACTAATATCCGCCAAAAGCGACTGCAGATCTATTTATCGTCATTACGTTTATCATCAGAAAAATTAAAGTGCCGCGTAGCGACGACAGCTAACGACAAATAGTGCCCACACTCTCAATCAAATTTGAAGCAGCCTCACCAAAACAACCAGCCGTATTATCAATAAATTGACTCGCAACAAATAAATTATTGGTGCAGGATTCGTCGCTAATTAAGATTCCATAGCCACCAGAATTAGTTATCACCAAACTATTAAATGTGTTGCCTGCTGCTGGTTTCGTAACATCATTATCCACTTGCGCTAAAAATATTCCATGTTGCTTAGTGTTGCGAATGTGTACATTGGTAAATGAATTGTCGGATGAGTCACGCATAAATATACCAACGGTATGAGTATTAGTAATAGTTACGTCACTGAATTTATTGTTGTCGAAATGAATATCAGTAGAAATTCCTGCGCCTTTATTGTTGTATAAATTAATCCCCGAGAAGGTGCTGTTTTCAGTTTCATAACCGGCAAAACCATCGTACTCATTATCGTAAGAGGTATAGTCACGAATCATTAAACGCAAGCAGCCAAGTTCAGTAACTAAGCCGCCAGATATTGCTGCAAAAACCGTAACGTTATCGACCATGCAATCTTCGCAGCGGCGGATGGTAATGCCGTTGTTTCTGAGTGGGAATTCATCACTACATAATCCCCCCATACATTCAGAAGTTTGCATTTTGCGATTGCCATCAATCATTAAATTTTTAACTTGAACATAGCGGCGCGTGATGGTGGGTACGCGAATGGTTTGCCCCATGACAAACACGGGTATATTGGCTTTATCCGCCACACGTAACAATGTAGCTGCACCTTCGCCGCGCACAATCACATTATCTCTATCTAAAATAATGGGCGTGGTACAGGTGTAAACACCTGCCGGAACATAAACTTCGCCACCAATCTCCGGCAGCTTGTTAATTGCTTTTTGAATTGCCTCGCAGGTACTGCCTTTAACTATTGCGGCCTGGCTTTGCGGCACGATAAAAACACACGAAATAACCATTAACGCTAATGCACGAAGCAATAATTGTTGGAATGATAAATTATTAGCTCGCATAACCAACTCCTTACACAATCAATCTAAACACATAACACACACTATAAAGATAGACCGTTTAGTGGAATTGTGTGGAAAAATGCGCCAATAGAATAAAAAAATCTAGTTAGTATTTTTTAGCAACTGTTTAATCAAGGCTTACCAAGGCTGGGGCCTATGACAGGATTGCAATTTTTGATTGCAACCTGCCCCTCTAAAAGATGGCCTCGAGACACTTCGTTGAAATAACATATATTTTTTGCAGGGTCGTAATTTTCTATCCATAAATGATCATCCTTCCATGTAGATGAAAGATGCATTTGGCCTTCAGGGACTTCTAATGTCATCACTCCGCCAAAATTTTTCACAAATGATTGCTCATAACGAAAATGGTAAGCAGCCCATCCTACGATTGCAATTGCTAGCCCCACGACAACACCCACTTTCCATTTTAAAAAACGTGTAAATGCCCAGCCCATAAAAAGTGATGTGGCTATAACAGTAATCCAATAGAGATAAGTGATCATATAATATGCATTTCCAAAATGAAAAAACTACTTGGCAATTATTAAAGTGCAAGTAGTTTCTGTGAATTAGCCGTTTAATTCAATTGCTGTTTTATTTTACTGACAAATTTATCTTTTACAAACGCGTAAGATAGCTACAGAGAACAATATCAATAAACCTAATAAATCAATACTACCGCCGCCTCCGCCACCACCACCACTACTCTCTTTAGGAACACTGGTGGCTTTTTCCGGTGTTAAACTAGCAGCACTATCCACATTAGCATCCAGCACAACAATATTTGTGATCATGATTAATTGGGCATCAGTAATAGGAGTGCCGTTTGTCACATCTGCAGCGGTATAATTGCGCAAAGGAATATTACTAAACACAGTAGGCGAACCTTCCACCCCACCCGCGTTAAAAATTGCGACTGCCGCCATAGAATCAATAATTCCCATGCCATTTCCCATTACTTCACCAAATACAGTGAAGCCGCCATTTTGCACATCAAGATTTGATCTGTTATCAGCCAAATTGAAAAACCATTGATTCGTAGCGGAGTTAGCGCTACTGCCAAGCTTTGCCATAGCAATGGTGCCATGCTTGTTGGCATAAATAGGTTCGTTAATAACGACCGGGTTTTGCGGTATTTGAACTAAAGGAGATTTATCCGGCCATTGAAAGCCGCCGCCTTGAATAATAAATCCAGGCATTGAGCGATGAATAACTGAGTTTTTGTAGGCATTCGAGCTTACATAAGCCAGAAAATTTTCAACGGTTTTAGGTGTGGTCTTGTCATAGAGATTTACCTGGAAATCACCCATTACTGTTTGGAATTGAACAATGGTCGCCTGAGCGTTTTGTATAGCGCAATACCCTAACAAAAAACTAAGAACTAGCACAATTTTTTTACTATGGTTAATCATTGAATATACCTCAAACTCGCAGTGGTTTTTTTGTGGCGCGATTATAACTGAGCAAGTGCGATACCAACGTCATTTAATTGTTGTAATTTGTAATTTTATAATTCATCCGCAACCTTAACCCAGCGGCCATTTTCAGCAGGTTGTACTTCAAAACGCGCCCATTGACGAAATTCCTTGCGCAAACAAATATCGGTTTGATAGGCACCATCACCCGCCAACACTTTATAAATCACGCGATCTTTTTCCGGAATTTCATCCTCAGAACCATCCAATACCTGACGCACACTCCATAATTTTCCCAGCTTACCGTTGCTATAAAAATGCCCTGGGATAATTTCTTCAGGGTGTGTAATATTTTTTTCAGCATGCTGCTTCGCTAACTCGAGCAGTTCAGTAAGACTTTCAGCGGTGATATCCACATAAGAGTTCAATTGCTGCATGGCCGCCGCAAAATCTTCCTGGGTTAAATCAAATTGTCGTTCGGCAGGTTTAACAATTTTTGATTCGCGTAAACGCCGAGTAAGGTGCGCAGGATAACGCCGCCAGCCAAACAACGCATTAAAGCCAATGGCCATTATTAATATGAAAATAACGTTAATTAAAATGGGCATGAATAAATAATGGTAACCCAGAGCATGTATTTGCGAGCCGCCGATCACCGCTGCCAATGCTGTTGCACCGCCGGGAGGATGAATGCAACGCAGGTAGTGCATGGCGCCAATGGCTAAACCTACTGCCAATGCTGGAGTCCACGTTTGCTCGGCAAATAATTGTTGGCAGCTCACACCGATAAACGCCGAAATCAGATGACCACCTACCACCGCCCAAGGTTGTGACAAAGCTCCTTGTGGCACAGCGAACAACAATACCGCAGAGGCCCCCATAGATGTCACCATCGCAAAGACCCCGACGCTATCAATATAGCTGTTGGGGAAACTCCAGCGTGTGCCCCAATAAACCGCTAAAATTCCAAATATACCGCCAAGAGCCGAAATCCACTTTTCTTTGTGGCTGGTATTATTACGTTCAATCCCTAAGAAAAGCTTAGCTTCATTAATAAAATGCGTTAATGTCATATTAGTCTCCGCACCATTAAAGTGCGGCCATCCTAGAGAGATATATACAACTTGGCAATAAATACAGATTTTAGGGGGTGATGGATAAGCGTCAGAAAACGGCTACAATGATCAATTATTGAACGAGCTTCGCTTATGGTTATCGGTGATTTTTTAGGTTATTCCTCTTTAGGCCTAGGTGCTATGCAAGGGCGTAGCGCCCATGCGCCCGCACGGCAAGCCGTTACCCTCGATGCCAAATTGGACCCTAAAGCGCCCAATGAATACGCTGTTCAGATAGCACATCAAACCATTGAGCCACCGCAAAAAGCTTCTGAACCAAAATCTGCGCCTAAAAGATTAAATCAAAATACAGATTCCGCTAGCCGTACTTTTTTTAGCGTGGCCGACTTTAAACCCACCATCCATAAAATTGATATTTATATTTAATGCGTAGCTTGTACCCTATGAAAGATTTTGATTTACCTGTTTAAACAACCGCAATGCAAAACCCAGCAAGACAATTAAAGCCAGCAACAAAAAAGCCCAGAATAAATATTTTTGCCAATCTATTGTTGACGAGCTTAGGGTTACAGCAAGAGGGCTTGCATGCAAAGACACCAACTCTGAATTTACCCAAACAGGATTCGTTTTTCCAAGTAATTGGTTAAACACCTGATTACTTTGGTATGCAGTATTTTGTGGATTGATTGCGAGTGCGTAAGGCGGTTTGTTGTTAGTGATTATTTGTAGTTGGGTCGGCTGCCATGAAAAAACCAACTCTGGCTTTAATCTCGCTTTTGTCGTTTCTTTTAATTCAATTCGCCAAAATTTATCACTGCTGCGATACACATTAATTACATCGCTGTGTTGCCATTGACTACCAACCTGGGCATTAAACCAAATACCTTGATATTGCAGTTGCCAGCTTTGTTTTTCACTCGTACGCGAGAATACTTTTACAGAATCACCATAAGTATTTTCAGCGAGGTTAAGCGAAAGCGTCTCGACAGGCGTGGATTCATCACGCATATATTTCCATGCAGCGACTGAAAAAGTTTTGCTGTGATCATTGGGGAAATAAACTGTTGTCTGTACACTTGCAAGTGAACCACCCACTGTCCAACTTTCGTTTGCTACTTCAACCGGCTTCATTTCGTTAACAAATTGCAAAGCAGTTATGCTCATTATTTGCAACGCATCACCGCCTTGTATTATTTTTAACCGTAGAAATTCATAGGAGTTAGGTGCAATCTCAACGGCTAAGCGATTACGCTTCAGCTGTTGCTCCTGCTGTATTATTTGCAACAATGTACTTCTGCCTAAGCTCACCCAATTTTGTAAATTACTACTCGCTTCTAACTGCACTTCTAAATATTGATTTTTTTCATTGGGTAGCCATTCAATTTGTAGCGCAGTTACACTCGTTTTTAATGTACTGATATCGATGAGATAAAAATCTGGCGCGCTGTTTATTGGCTGATTGCTAGCAGGCATTGGTTTATCGCTGATAGCTACATGTACATTATTGTCCACTACGCTGATATTCGTGGTGCGTAATGCACGCATGGCAGCTGGTGTGGCATTAGCGGTGATAGGATAAAAATCTAGCACCGCGCTGTTCTTTTGCACTGCGCTAGTTTTTTGCATTGCGATTTCTTGCGCTTCTGATTCTTGTATTTTAATTTTAGGTATTAAACTGACTAGACGATAAGGCAAATTATTATTGTTAGCATCTACCACCACAAGATCGCGTAAATCTGCGTGTTGACTGTATCGATAAATATCATGTGAAAGTGGCACTTGAAAATACGTGCCCTGGGCTTCGTTGATGCGATAAATAGGTGTTATCTCTGCTGAACAAATTTGTGCAACAGAAAATATAACAAGCGCAATACCCCGTAAAAAATTAATCATCATTTATCCTCAGCCACAAAATCTTTGTCAGTTTTTTTTAGGCGGAATCGGTGATAAATAACCAATCAATGACATTAAGCCGCCGACAACCACAAAGGAGACAATACCGGCCAAGGTGCCAGCACCCGATAGATCTTTGAATGCCAGCTTTATCACGACCACACCCAACAGCGCTGCACCTAACATCCATAACGAACGTTGTTGTAACCGGCGCGATAAATTCATCACAATCAAAGCACAAAGCGTCCATAGAATAGATAACGCCATTTGCACTTGTACCGCATTCCAAAGGCTATCGAATTCATAAGGAATCGTTTGATATTGATGCATGACGCGTAGCACTAGTACATTGATCCAACTAAAAAACATTGCACCCAGCAAGCCTAAACGCATTTTTTTCTCTGCTAAAAAACCTGCATTAAAATAATCGCGATAAAAAGCGTACGCGAATAATACCACCACGGCGAGCTGGCCTATATCCAACAAATTGAGCAACGGTAAGTAGGCCTCCCCTACCCCTTGTGCTTTTTGACATGCATTCACAAACCAGATACCCGACAATAAAAACAGTGGCATAGGCGCCAAATTTTTATAATCATTTTCAAAACGCGCGAAAGGCCATGACAATTGTTTGCTGAGTATTAATAACGTGACAAAAGGGAGCGTGAATGTCGCAAGCCACAACATTGTGCTGTATGTATCGTGAAACGAATGACTATTTTCTTGCCATGCAGCTTCCCAACAGATAAGCCCGAAAATTAGCCATGCGGTTAAAACATGCCACGCACTTAACAAGTCTTGCTTGGCAAAAGATTCTTGTAAAAATAAAAAGCGAAATTGCACTACAAAAAATACGATAAGTGCCAACAAGCCAAAACCATGGCACGGATGTGCACCGCCAGCAAAACTAAAACTAATCCCAGAAAAAATAATCGCAAAAGGTAACAATGCAAACATACTGTAAGCTAACGCCTGCCACTTCACGCGCTGGCTCAACAAAATAGCCACTGCGGCTGAAATACTTGCAAACAACATGACGGCGGCAAATATATGTTGCTCGCCAACATGCGCATTGATTTCCATCATCCCGGCAATAAACCACCAGCTTATTCCAAACGTCAATGCCGCTGGTGCAATCACTGCTTCATCAATACGCAACCGCGCAGTAAATTTATGCAACAAATAAAAAATAGTTAATGCGGTGAAAGCCAGAATCGTTAAATCAATAAAATCACCGCTTATAATCGGGGTGTTACCCGTATTAAATCCATCCTTAATGATTAATGATATTGCCGCACCACAATGCAATAGATAACCTACAAAGCGCGGACGCAAACGTTGCTGACGTAAACCTATCCAAACCAAACCGGTGGCTTCTAATGCCCAAGTAGAGGATGTCCAGCTCGCATCCAAAGCCAAAGGCACAGCGAGCGTGGCAAAACCAATGCCCAAAGCTAAAAATGATTCTACTAAAACACGATGCGTTGCTAAATGTTTACGTGCAAGCCACGCCGTTAAACTTAAATAAAGTGCAGACAAGACGACAGCGCTAATCGGTAGCCCATGCGCCGAATGTTTCAGCAAACAAGTTTGCAAACCAAACGCAATTAAAGGCAAACCAAATACTAAACTGCCGTCAACAAAACCTTTTAGTTTTGGCTCTTGTTTAAATGAAAACAAAATAGCGACCGTTAAATAAAGGAGAAAAAATGCGGCGAGAAATGGCTGTGTGCTAGCGTAAAGTGTGGGTTCATATTTCAGTACACCCCAGGTTGAAGTGATGGCAAAAGTAAACATAAAGCCAACCCAATTGAGCAAACGCCAGGCTTTGTACCAGGCGATCGTCAAAATACCCAGATTTAACACCAGATAAAAACTAAATAAACCGACATGACTACCATCCCCTGTCGAGGTAAGAATCGGGGCGAGAAAACCACCTGCGGTTGACAATATCGCCAGCACTTGTGCATTTTGTAAAAGTGCTAGTGCAGCACCGAGCATCACCACAACAAACAATAAACCAAAGGCAACACTTAACGGGATTAAGCCAAATATTTTCGCGGCAGCAAACAGCGTGAGATAAACCGCTGCAATACCGCCACCTTGTAACACTAAACCGTAACCACCGGCGCGCAGGCGAGTTTTCCAACCCACTATAATCAGTGCTATCGCTGCAACTAATACACAGGACAACCGAAACTCAACCGGAAACAAACCCTGGCTGGATGCATATTTCACCAAAAAGCTGAGGCCAAAAAACATCACCACCATACCAATCAGTACGATGGGATTTCCCTCGGTGAAGTAGCGACGAATCCCATCAACAACTTTATCGCCAAAGCTCGGCTCAGAAGGTTTTGGTGGCGTGTTTGTGGGAATTGGTTGAGGTCGAGCTGGAGCTGATG
Source organism: Gammaproteobacteria bacterium (assembly GCA_025362015.1). GTDB lineage: Bacteria > Pseudomonadota > Gammaproteobacteria > Pseudomonadales > Cellvibrionaceae > Cellvibrio. The sequence goes on from JANYIO010000276.1 coordinate 16,579, forward strand.
TCGGCACCGTCGCCATTGTAAGTGACGCTGGCTCTTCGTTTAAATCGGGTAATTCAATATGAACCACTTCCCAGGGATTGGGATTTGTCGCTTGCGAAAGGCTATTTCTAACAATGTCTGCCAGAGGTTTAAATCTCGTAATTTCTACCTGTGCATCGGGCTTGATTTGATCAGCGGTGGTCAACCGCTTTGCGAGCTGTTGATATTGATTTTGCAGGCTGGTAACTGTGGCCTGTAGCGAACTCAGTTGTTGCGCTAATTGCACCACTTTACCAATCAGTCCGCCGATCAACCCGCCCAACAAAACACCAAACTCAGAACCAAAATTATCCAAAAATACATTGCCCAAAAACAGGCCACCAAGGTGGCTACAATCACAATACCCATTACCCGCTCCTTTGATTTTATTAAATATGCAATATCTATTAGTAAAGTTGCCCCGCACAACTTACTCGCTTTATTTAGAGGGGAATCTGAAAAAGTCATCAAGCTGGAATTAGAATTTGATGAGGATGATGTTTGTGAGTACTTAGCTAAACAAGAGATTAAGACTAAGGTACCTGCGGTGCAGCAGTTTTATCAAGGGATGCTCAAGGATGCTTTCAATCGGTTGATGAAAACATCATTAGTAAATGAGGTACGCGCTGAGTGTAAATTGCAGGCGGATATCGGTTCTATTTCTAACTTTGAAACTAACTTACGCGAACTATTATTGTCTGCACCTGCGGGGATGAAACCAACACTGGCGATCGATCCTGGATTTCGCAGTGGGTGCAAAGTCGCGGTATTATCGGAAACGGGTAAGTACCTGGCTTATGAAGCAGTCTTCCCTCATCAAGCAGCAAATCAACGCCAACAAGCTGCGAATACAGTTAAACAATTTATCAAAAAGTATAACATCCAATTAATCGCGATCGGCAATGGCACCGCCGGACGTGAAACAGATCAATTTGTGATCGAACTTTTGGCAGATGTCGAACAAAAACCGATTAAAGTAATGGTGAATGAA
>JANYIO010000287.1 GCA_025362015.1 Gammaproteobacteria bacterium
GCAATAGTACCCCAGTCGCCTTGATCTTTAGCTGTACTGTTGAACCAACCGCCAGAGAACGCTTGTGCACTACCAAACTCACGCTCCTGGTAACTACCAGTGAACGCAACACCAACTTTATCATCAGCAAATGTGTCACTAAACAAACCAGAAATTTCTGGAGTAACACCATTTTTGTGTGAAGAATCATCAGATACAGCCTTAAGGCCTACTGTAGCCTTCAAGCCTGGGGTTTTTAACGGGTGGGGAGTGATGATGTTAATCAATGCACCCATACCACCGCTCGCCACATCAGCACGACCGGTTTTGTAAACTTCTACACCGGCAACACCTTCTGATGCCAAGTTGGCAAAGTCAAAAGAACGGCTATATGACGGGTTATTGTCGCCATTGCTAGAAGCAGGCATTTGGCGACCGTTTAAGGTTACCAGGTTGTAATCGCCAGCCAAACCACGAACCGTTACTTTACTACCTTCACCGCCTGAACGGTCGATAGACACGCCAGAAATACGTTGTAACGATTCTGCCAAGTTTGCATCAGGCATTTTACCGATGTCTTCTGCAGAAATTGCATCAACAACACCAGCTGCATCACGCTTTACATCCATAGCACGAGTCAAACTCGCACGAATACCACTAACAACGATCTCTTCAACTGTGTCGGTACTTTGTGCCAAAGCGGAAACACTGATGCCCGCTAGAGCAGAAGCAATTGCACTAGCAATGACTTTCTTTTTAAAGCTTATTGTTTTTTGCATGGAGTTATTCCTCGAAACTTTAATTGTTATCGTAACTTTAATGTTTGCTGCCGCGCTCACGAGATCGCGGCGATATGCAAGTTACCATACTGTTTTGATTTTCTCTAGAATAAAAAACTGTTATTTAGCTGTTTATCTAGTGCTCAGGTCTAATACATTGGACATTTATTTCACCTTTCTTTTTATTGTCTTTACAAACTTTGACGCCGCGGGGCAGAATTTTTTAGAAATGGCTTAAAATTTTAAGAAATTGGAAATAAAAAATCTGTTTTATTGTAGTACAAAATTTTAAATACATAAGATTTATCAAAAAACACTGAAAAATACGTAGAATTTCACGATTCTGTACACTTTATGATCTGTTAATTTTTACTACGTTTTTAAAATATTTTTTGGATATCGTGCAGGAGTTTGAAAATAATTTGTATTATTCTTACTGATAATTGCAGCGTAGTTTCGATAAATAACATTAAACCTGTATATAAACAATAAAGACAACGTTGTCAATTTGCTATTAAATTTACAGAGCAGCTTGTAATATTTTTACAAAAAATTGCGCCATATTTTTTAATGAGTTGCCATAGTGCTGCATACAAACATTAAGACAACGTTGTCTAGCCACTTTAAGGCCTGCATAATATTTGTGTTATTTTTTATAAATAATTACGCGATATTTTTTGCCTGAAGTTACTTCTGAGCGCTTGAATTATCGGGAGAGTGTTCAAAAAATTGCTGCTTTCCTGATGGTTTATTGCATTCCCTTCCTGCTAATACCCCTTGTAACTCAAAAAAACCTTATTCTATCTATACAAAAATCACTATTAAATCAAATACTTACCAAGTCCCACCTTATGCGTTGACAAAAAATGGCGCGCCCCGCAATGAACTCTATCCGGTCTCCCTGTTTATGCATTGATTAAAATGGCCAAAAAGATGTAGGTAGCCCCTGCTTCCGAATGAGAGCCGCCAAATCCATGCTGACTGCAACGCCAGCATGGACCATTACACCACCCCAAATAGAACGTGAACGCAATGCGAGAATTCCCAAAAACAAACCAAAGAAAATTGCGCCAGTAGCCTCAAGCCAGAGCTTCGGAAAATGGATCATTAAATAGGGTACGCACATAACCCAAATGGCATTTGCACCTATAGCAGGGCGCAATGCATTCACAATAAAACCACGAAAGAAAAATTCTAAAAATACAAATTGACAGAGGTACAAAAATTCCCAACCCAACAAATCTACCCAACTGCGGCCGGCCAAACTATAAAAAGGATAGTGGTTAACAAAATCTTTGCCCAAGCTAACCAAATACACAAATCCTAAAATTGGGCTGAGTAACAACAGATAGCCTCGCCAATGTTGTGGCGCCTGGTTTAATTGCCAGCCAAAATCACGCACGCGCTGTTTGAAAAAATAACGAATACACAACACCGGCAATACAACATAGCTAAGGAAATGCACACTTGTCCACCAAGTATACTCATACAGCTCGTTCCAACCGGTAAGTGCTAATTGGTGTTGATAAAAATTGCCGGGTAGATTTTTCCATTCAGCTATTAGTAATAGCAAACTATGCAAGTTATCAGAAAATTTTGCGTAGTGATCAAGCAACAAACTTACGCAGACGCAAGCGAGCACCAAAACTACACGACGTAACGCTTGCGGCCTACTCAGTGAGTACGACGGAGCTTCCGCATCAATTTCATCAAGAGCGATTAAAATATTGCGTGGATGTAATGGCTTTAATAAACGGTTTATTAACACGTTATGCTTCCTTAAAAGGTAAATTATTTTTTACACCTGTACAGTAAGTTTGCAAACCTTCTGCTTCTTGTTCGACAAAGTTTTTTATAGCTTGTTGAAACTCATCGTGCATTAACCAATGATTTGAATAAGTGAGAACTGGTTCAAAGCCGCGCTGTATTTTATGTTCACCTTGCGCACCACCATCAAAACGCTGCAAACCATTTTTAATCGCATAGTCAATGCCCTGATAATAACAAGTTTCAAAATGTAAAAAGTCGTATTCTGCTACGCATCCCCAGTAACGACCATATAGGGTGTTTCCATCTTTAAAAAATAATGCTGCTGCAATAGGCTTTTCCTGATGTTGTGCAATAACCATCATCACTGCAGTAGAAAAATTTTCGCTCAATGTATTAAAAAATTGCTTCGTTAAATATCCGTTGTGGCCGCTGCGCTTTAAATAAGTATTGCAATAGAGTTGATAAAACAAATGCCAATCAACTGCGTTAATATCTGCACCCTCTTTTACTAAGAAAGAAATTTCTTGCTCTTGAATATTACGCCGTTCTTTATTGATATTTTTTCGTTTACGCGAAGTCATTGTTGCGACAAAATCATCCCAGCTTTTATAACCGCGATTAAACCAGTGAAATTGGCAGCCAATACGTTGCAGCGTTTCGCATGCTATTAATTGCGCGGAAATTTCTGCTATTGGAAATAAACAATGCCAGCTTGATGCATTTAATTCCTGAGCACGTTTTTTTATCGCGGCAACTATTATCGCAATTAATGCCGGTTGTCTTGCGGGATCAGCTATTAAAATTCGCGTGCCACTACAGGGTGTAAATGGAATCGCAGAAATTAATTTTGGATAATAATCCATACCATAACGTTTATACGCATCGGCCCACGCCCAATCAAAAACATACTCGCCATAAGAGTGATATTTTATATACAGCGGCACTGCTGCAATTAATACATCATTTTCTTCTACGAGCAGATGCTGCGGCTGCCAGCCTTTATCGTTACTAACACTACCGCTCGTCTCTAATGCCGACAAAAACTCATGACGCACGAACGGATAATCACCAGGGCAAAGTGCGTTCCAACGTTCGGCATCAATAAACTTCAAATTGTCGACGAATATACATTTAAAGTTGATGGGCTGGGTGTTAGTGGACATAGTGACGCACAACGTTATCTAGATGAAAGAACAGTAGCAGGCTAAAGTTATTTTTTCACGGCATTTTGAAAGCTAGGCATTGTCATCACAGGTAAAGTAGAATCCCAGTTCTATCGGCCACTCTGGATTGTAAATGCCAACCCTAACACCCATCGCTACCCTTTATATCTCAACCTATGCTGAGTTGAGGTGTTAAATCATGGACTGGCTTCTTGACCCCACCGCTTGGCTTGGCTTACTAACGTTAATCGTACTCGAAATAGTCCTCGGTATTGATAACCTCATTTTCGTCGCCGTACTCGCCAACAAATTGCCTAAACACCAACGCGACCACGCACGGATGCTAGGCCTAAGCCTTGCATTAGTATTGCGCCTGGGGTTACTGGCGGGAATTTCGTGGCTGGTAACACTCACCACGCCATTGTTTACAGTGTTAGAACAAGCCCTTTCAGGGCGGGATTTAATTTTGCTCTTTGGCGGATTTTTTTTACTCTTCAAAGCCACCGTTGAACTCCATGAGCGATTAGAAGGTAAAGTTAGCACCACTCGTGGCACGCGAGTACACGCCGCTTTTTGGGCGGTCATCGTGCAAATAGTCATCCTCGATGCGGTATTTTCGCTCGATGCAGTTATCACCGCTGTGGGCATGGTTTCACATTTATCCGTGATGATGGCAGCTGTAATTATCGCTATGGGCCTGATGATAGTTGCTAGCAAAGCGCTTACCGATTTCGTCAACAGACACCCCACCGTAGTGATGCTCTGCCTCGGATTTTTATTAATGATTGGTTTTAGCCTGGTCGCCGAAGGTGCTGGCGTGCACATACCAAAAGGCTATCTCTACGGCGCTATCGCCTTTTCAGTATTGATTGAATTTTTTAACCAGTTAGCGCATTCGAATCGCACACGTAACATCATTGGCGAACGGCCATTGCGCGACCGTACCGCCGAAGCTGTACTTAAATTGTTGGGTGGTAGCTCTGATGCAGATGAAGAAGGCAACGACATAGACACCGTGGCCAACCCTCAAGGCGAAGAGTTGGTATTTGAAAACAGCGAACGGCAAATGATTCGCAGCGTATTGCAACTGACCGATCGATCAGTGCAATCATTAATGACTCCGCGCCCCGACATAGTCTGGGTAGATGTAAATGCAACGCCCGAAGATTTACTTAATGTATTAAAAACCACACCGCAAACACGTTTGCTAGTTGCACGTGATGAACTGGATAATTTGCTCGGCGTGGTACAAAGCCGCGACTTGCTTACCGCAGCACTTAGCAATCAGCCGCTTAATCTTGCAGCGCTTGCAGTGGAACCACTTGCGGTACCCGAAGGAACCAGCGCCCTCAATGTACTCGAAATGTTGCGTCAGCAAGCTGTTCCCCTCGCTATAGTGATTGACGAATACGGTAGTATTATCGGGATAGTCACCACCAGCGATTTACTCGCTGCTATCGCGGGCGAAGTCGCTGATAGCAATGAAGCACCGCTGGTGATAGAACAAGAAAATGGTTGGCTACTCGACGCCAGCATTGCACTTGAACATCTGGAAGAATTACTCGATATAAAATTGGAGCGCGAAGAGGGCGACTATTTTACCCTTGCCGGCTTATTGCTCGAACAACTGCAACATATACCCGTCAATGGCGAAACCTTAATTATTTCTGGATTTACCTTTGAAGTAAAAATTATGGAAGGCAGAAGAATTCAGCAGGTGTTAGTGACAGCACCGCATAAAGTAGAAACAGAATAAATACTTTATAGGCAGATGAAAGCCCAGTGCGTCTGTTATTAAAATAATATTTCTTTTAAAAAAAATGCCACTTTAAAAATTAAAATGGCGTTTTTTACTTCTATAAATACCAATCAACTTAGGTTGTGGTTTTAATGGCATTAAGGGGCATAAGCTTGATCTAATAGATCCTTAAGCGGCATGCGCGGGCTAATCATTTCAAACCCATTTCTATCTTTAAATTTTACACTTACAAATAAGTCAACATCGGTAGCGCCTTCCATAACTAGTCCGATAACTTCAGCATAATCAAATTCTTGGCGAGGCACGGGACTCATCAAATAAAGTGTTCTTGAGCCCTTGCCATACCAAAGTGCATCAATTACAAAACCCTCTGGAACTCCGCGTCCTAGTTCATTTATACCCAAACGATCTCTCAGCGATAAAGTTACTTTTTTATTGCTCACAATAGCCGTTGCGGTATCGACAATTCGAGTAGGCGTTATGTCACGCAGAATGCCAAATGCCATAAATAATGATGCGCCTGGATTAGTGCCTTCTACTACAGGATTAATAAAAGCCGTTCGCTCAGAAACAAACACATTTATCATGGCTTGTGCTCTTGATTCAAATGGCACAGCATCTAATTCGACAATCACTTCTTTATAAATCCACGCACCACTGACGATTGCGCGATATTTATTACCATCAACAAGTTTGAAATTGGTCGCGGCAAGTTTGGCAGCATTAGGAAAGGTTATTTCTAATGAAGTTAGTTGCGTATCGCTTGGGAGTAGACCTTTAGTAATGGTTAAAACAGCCGATTTTGCATTAAAGAAATTAAGCCCAGGATATTGTATAGAGCCATTATTTGAATTAAGTTGAGTTAACTCATATTTAACTGTCTTTGCTTCCACCGAAGTAAAAACCAACATGGCTAACACTAGCGTGAATGAACGAACTAAAAATTTCATAGCGAATATCCTTGTTTAAATTTAATGGCAAGCTCGACCTCAGATTGAGGCAGCAAACTTAACAGATTAACGCTTTGATATCTAATATACTTTGAACTTCCGGAACGACTTCTCCTGCGCCACATTCTTTACTCCGTGCTTTTCATCTTCATAAGTATCTAAAAATTTAAAAATAATATTACGTGCTAATTTTGTTTCGGAATTGGTTAAAAATACCATGCCAATTTGCAGCTCTTGATTAAAAACAACTTCCGAGCGAAAACCTTTTACCCAGCCGCCGTGATGCACGAAATTTTTATCGCCGCGATAATCGAAAATTCGCCAACCCAAGCCATAATGCGTATCCGTTGCACCGACATTCGCGCCGTAATGTGATTGCGCAGGTGTATTACGTGTTATTTTTTGATGCAGCTGATTTAGTAATTCTGAAGGCAAAATCTCAGGATTATGGCCCATTTGCGCAAGCACCCATTGCGACATATCTGTAATGCTAGCATTAGCACCCGCCGCTGGATAAATATGATAATAATTTTCTTCGATGTTGGTAGTCATCCAACGACTACGATTCATCACATGCGGTTGGGCAAAATTATTAGTGGCCTGCAAACCGGCTAAACCAAAAGACGCAGAAGTCATACCTAAAGGTTTAAATAATTTTTCGCTGACATATTTTTCATAAGCAGTACCGGTTTTTTTCAAAATAAGATTGCCAATCAAACTAAAGGTTACGTTTTGATAGGCATAGCATTTACTCGGTGGACAAATAAAATTAACGTAACGTAACCGGCCAACAGCGTCAGCATAAGGCACATTGTCTTCGATTAGATGGGTATTAGTATGCGTGGGTAACCCGGTTGCCTGCGACATAATATCGCGCAGGGTTATTTTATCGCCGTAACGAGGGTTGCTAAATATCACTTCAGGTAATTGCGACGTAATCGTAGTATCCCAACTTATTTTTCCATCGCGTACCATTACCCCGGCTGCGGTTGATGCAATTGTTTTTGAAACAGAAGCCAGGCGAAATACGGTATTGGTATTGACTAAATCATTCCCGCCCGTTCTTTTTGCACCATAACCTTGTAACACTTTTACTTTACCATCGGCAATAATTGCTAATGCTAGACCGGGCACCTTGGGAACTATTTTTGTAGCAACAAAATTTTCAAATGCATTAACGAAATCTTCACCTTGCCCCATGATAATTGGAGATGAATTATTTATTGTGGTATCTGATCCAGCGGGTATAATTTTTGGTTGTGAGTTTAATGGCCTGATTGCTGTTGTTGGTGACTTTTCTAGCTCGCTGTCATCATCTGGTTCGTTACTATAATCGGGCTCATCCGCAGTGTCTGATTCGGTTGCGGAATTGGACCCTGTAGCGTGATCAGATTCCTCTGAATAATCGGACTCCTTTGCATAATCGAATTCTTTTAAATCATCAGTTTCTTTTGAATAATTATGTCCGCGAAAAAATATGGATTGATCTTTATTAATTTTTTGCGGCAACGTTTTGGTGGCAGTATCTATGGCTTCGTCTACTATAGGCTGAATATTTTTTACAGCTTCTGCTCGCACAGGTAGAGTTTCATCTTTTGCAACAGTCTCGGCAAAAACAGTTTGGGTAATAATCGTTTGCAAAAACACACTTAATATTGCTGGAAACCAGTAGCCCTTAGTTAAAAACAACTTGGTTAAAGACAATGAGGTAAATTTTAATACATGCAGGTAAATTTTCCAGAAGTAAACACAGGTGTCTTTAATATTGAAACTTTTTTTTAACACTATCATTGTTGTCATCAAGTCTTACACAATCATCAGCAAAGTTATGCTCTGGGTAAAATCAAAAAATTTGCCCCGTGGAAATCACTCGCACAACACGAGTGTTACAACGAGGCAAATAATATTAACCTTTATTACAGCGTTTTAATGTATTCAATTAAATCCCATCGCTCTTGTTCTGTCAGTGGTTCCTTACCATCTCGACCGGTACCGTAATCATGCCCTATATTCAAATCACCTACTTGCAGGGTTTGAAATTTAAATCCTGCATCACCTGTACATTGAAAGCCCACATTCACTAAATCGAGTTCACGGCAGCCCACTTGAAATGAATCCGGACGATACTGCCCCTCTGCTGGATCGCCTTCACGTTTCGTCGGCAACAGTAAACTATAGAGATTAGGCACCGAACCATTGTGTAAGTAAGGTGCTGTTGCCCAGATACCGTTTAGTGATCGCGCTTTGTATGACAACAACGATTGAAAAGGGTTAGCCGTGGTGTCCACTAAATAATTTCCGGATTTTACACTTTCCTTAATCTCATTATCAAAAAATGATTTACCTAGTAAGTAAACCCACCTAACTCCGCGCGATAAAGCATTCCTATCAGCATCCGGAGTGGCCACCGCCCCCATAGTTGCTGCAGTGAGTATTTGTGCAACGGGAGCGCGGTTTTGAATTACCACTGAACCCACATCGGTTTTTTGGTAAACAGATTGGAAATTGCCCGAATACCCTGTGTATTCAACACTGTGTTTTGCCATCGCTGGATCAGTGCCAACTACATTAACATTGGACATATTAACAGTTACTAAACGATCCCAGTCGGCACGATTAATCACTTGGTGACACGATTGACAGTATTCGTTGTAAACCAACTCGCCGCGATTTTTCTTTTCTGGATCTATTTTACCTAAATCGCCGACCGCTAAGGTTTGCATCGCGTCTTCCCAGCGCGGCGAGGTCAAGCTCTGTAAGTGCGACTCAATGCGCGATAAATTATCTAAATCGATGGAAGATTTAAATTTAATGTGTGGCTTGTTACTGCTTTGACCCGATATCATTCCTGACAAACTAAAACCCGGTTTCGCTGCAGTCCAATCGAGTGTGGCAAATACACCAATGACTTCACCGGCATTACGCCCTAATGGAGCGACGCCGGCGTTGGCTGCTATCGAATTCCATTGCACGTAATCTGAATGGGTAATATCCCATAAAAAGGGGTAGCTCACAGGGGCGCTTGGCTCGTTAAAGATGGCGTTGCGTACCCGCAGCATGTCTTGCTGGCCCAAGCTGGGGAAATTGCCCTCGCTGCTCTTTAAGCGGTTGAGAATAATATCAAATTGCCTGTCACCAATAATAGTTTCGCTAATGCCATTTAAAACTGCATCGACTTGCTTCTCCGTTAATATATGGCGCTTCTCAGCGCTAACAATTTGCAACAGAGCGAGGCGCAATTGCGCTTTATTAATAACATGTTCCAGCACGCGATTATAAATACGACCAAATGCATCCAGACGCGCGTAACCGTATTTAACGTGGCTGTGATTGATGGTGTTATAGAGCTCAATAGTGTCTGTCCATTTACTTAAATCCTTGATGACTGCATCTGCTTTTGTGTAGTTATTGTTTAACTCCAAAACATTTTTAATAAATCGTTCGCGCTTTTGCGCGTCGTCGCGAGCCGCTTTTAAACTTTTTTCCATTGCCGTCAGAAATCCCACCATATCCGCCATTGCCGGGCCACCGTCAATGCGTACCGCGTTACCTTTATAATTTACTTGACTGGTATGGCAAGCAGCGCAGGTATAACCCATATAATCTTTCTGCTGATACTCATCTTTGACAAAACCAACGGGCAAAGCGTCAGGATTAAAAAATGTTTTCTTTTGCGGCAAATAACGGTAATTATCAATGTTCTTATCCGAGCGCAATAACTCAACCGAGTCTGCTTGCTCCAGTACCAGGAAGAAATCATAGGGTATTAAATCTGAACCTTGCGTTGTATTGTAAAACCACAAACTGTCCGATTTGCTCCAACCCTGATCCAGATATTTCGGTGTTGTATAACTTTCGCCAAACGCACCATTGCTTAGGGCGACAGCACCACGGTCAGCATCATGATCCAATTTTTGGTAGCCTTTCCAGCCAGCGAGAAGCAATAACAAGAAAATAATCAGTGCAATTTTTATTTTTACTATGAGACGAATATGGCGTCGTGTGTGCTGATATGTACCGACAATTAATTTAGTAATCATGATGAACCCCTAAGAAAATCCCGTTTAGAGCTTGTGTGTAGTGTAGGCTTGGAAATAACGCCCAGGTTTATTGTTGAACTCTTATTGTGTACCCTTTTTTTACCCTGACATCCAGGTGCCCCAATAATAACCAGCATGGCTAAGGCACACCAGCGGCGAAATGCATTTAACGTTGCTTTAGCTGCTTAGCCATCGCAATATGGCGCAATTTTACTTATTTTTACTGATAAGAACGTTTATCTAGCTGCTAGTCTTTACTGGCGCTATTAATATTACTGTCTTAATATTGTCATTGACTTATCATATTCTGACCTGATTTCGCTTTATTGCCTGAGGTTTATTGTGTCTAGCGCTTTTTTCAATCGTGAGCTTAGCCTGCTTGAATTTAACCAACGCGTACTTTACCAGGCGTATAACAAAAACTTACCGCTATTGGAGCGACTCAGATTCCTCTGCATTTTTTCTACAAATCTTGATGAGTTTTTTGAAGTTCGGGTTGGCGGCTTGGTCGAGCGCCTCGAACTACCTACAGCACCGGCCCTGGAGCCTGACGGCTTAAGTGAAATACAAACGCTGGAACAAATTTCCGTACGCGCACGACATTTGGTCATCGAGCAATATCAAATTTTAAATAATGAGATATTGCCACTGCTACGGGAAAGCAACGTTAGCGTATTACGCCGCGAAGAATGGACACCAACGCAAATTCTTTATTTAAAGGATTTTTTTATTTCTGACGTACTGCCAGTATTAAGCCCTATCGGGCTTGACCCTGCTCACCCATTTCCCCGGATTCTGAATAAAAGTCTAAATTTTATTGTTAAATTAAGTGGCAAAGATGCGTTTGGCCGCAGTTCCGATTGTGCCATTGTACAAGTGCCGCGGTCACTCGCACACATCGTTGAGTTACCTGCGAAATTTACGACTCAAGGGCGAGAGTTTGTTTTTATCTCCTCTATCATTCATTTTTTTATGTCTGAAATTTTTGTTGGCATGAATGTGATTGACAGCTATCAATTTCGCTTAACGCGCAATTCTGATATTTTTCTCGATGAAGAAGAAACCGAAGATCTATTGCGGGCGGTACAAGGCGAATTAGCTCATCGCCAATATGGTGACGAAGTTCGTTTAGAGGTTTCGAATACCTGCCCCAATGAGCTTGTACAATTTTTGTTACAACGCTGTGATATTAAAGAACGCGATTTATATAATATTAACGGGCCAGTAAATTTAAATCGCTACAGTGATTTATTTGATTTGATTAAAGATGCAAATTTTTATTTCCGTCCTTTTATTCAATCTATGCCAAAATTACCTAAGCGTACTAATAGCTATTTTGAAGTGCTGCAAAAGCAAGATGTTTTATTGCATCATCCGTTTGATTCATTCCAGTGCGTGGTTGATTTTTTACGCGAATCTGCTTCTGACCCCTATGTACTCGCCATTAAACAAACACTGTATCGCACGGGCCCAAATTCACCCATTGTCGATGCCTTAGTAACTGCTGCAAAAGCCGGCAAAGAAGTCACGGCCATTGTTGAATTACGTGCGCGGTTTGATGAAGAAGAAAACGTAGCCTTGGCTGAACGTTTGCAACGTTACGGTATCCACGTTATTTATGGCGTAGTTGGTTTTAAAACACACGCCAAAATGTTGTTAGTTGCGCGTCGCGAAACTGGAAAATTGCAGTATTACGTACATATGGGAACCGGCAACTACCATCCAAAAACCAGTAAACTTTATACCGACTATGGATTACTAACCTCTGATAAAGATATTGGTGATGATGTCTATCGTATTTTTTTACAATTAAGTAGTTTGGGCAAGGCTTCCAAAATGGAGGCGTTATTGTACGCACCCTTTACGCTACACAAGGGACTTGTACGCCGCATCCGTACTGAAAAGGAAAACGCGGAGCAAGGAAAATCAGCACGAATTATTGCCAAAATGAATGCACTTTATGACGAGGTGTTGGTAAATGAACTCTATGCTGCATCGCAAGCAGGCGTGCAAATTGATTTAATTATTCGCGGTGTTTGTCAGTTGCGTCCTGGTGTGGCAGGCCTTTCAGATAACATTCGTGTCCGTTCAATTATCGGCCGCTTTCTAGAACACTCACGTGTTTTTTATTTTGAAAATAATGGTAATCCGGAGCTCTATTGTTCAAGTGCAGATTGGATGAGTAGAAATATGTTTCATCGCGTTGAGACCTCTTTTCCTATTAAATCTAAAAAAATACGCGACCGTTTAATTGATGATTTAAAGCTTTATATCGCAGACAATACTCACGCGTGGTTACTAGCTGAAGACGGTAGTTACCAACTCATCAAGCGATTA